>DATKSK010000039.1 GCA_035531755.1 Acidimicrobiales bacterium
CCCACCGCTGGTCTGGAAGACGATGCTCTCGGTGTCGCCCGAGACCTTGGGGGACACGCTCTCGAGCAGGGAGATGGCCCGGGTCGACTCGGTGTTGGGCAGGGAGAAGCTGTCCGAATAGGCGGTGCCCATGGCGTTGGACGCCGTCGTGACGCCGACCAGGGTCAGGATCCACAGCAGCAGGACGAGGCGGCGGTGGCGGACGCACCATGAGGCGATCGAGCGCATGGCGGGGACCCCGGGGGTGTGGGAGGGCGACGACGAGGACGGCGGGGAACGAGCCCCGGTAAGACGCTATCATCTCATTTTGCTGAAGAATCGTCGCATAACGAGGCGCGTACGACTTACACTGAGTCGGTGGGCTCCCGTTCCTCGCTGCGTGACCGCACGTCGACGGCCATCTTGGATGCCGCCGCCCTCGTGTTCTTCCGCGAGGGGGCGGGCGCGAGCATGGACGAGGTGGCCGACGCCGCCGGGTTGGGACGGGCCACCGTCTACCGGTACTTCCCCAGCCGCGACGCCCTGCTCCACGCGCTGCTCGAGGACGCCCTCGACGACATGGCGGCACGTCTCGACGAGGCCGAGATCGACCTGGCCACCGTGACCGAGGGCGTGGCCCGGGCGGCCCGGGCGCTGGTCGGCGCCTCGAGCAAGTACGCCTTCCTGGCCCACGAGGCCAAGCACGTGGAGCCCGACGAGGTCGAGGAACGCCTCGCCGCCCCGCTCCGGGCCCTGTTCAGCCGGGGCGTCGCCGACGGCACGCTGCGGCGGGACCTGAGCGACGAGGAGCTGAGCCGGCTCTTCGGGGGCCTGTTGCAGGCGGCGGTGCAGATGACGGCCCAGGGAGCCGTCGGGGCCGAACGGGCCGCGGCCATGGTGAGCAGCGTCTTCCTCGACGGGGCGGCGGCACGGTAGGTGCCCTGCGGACCGGCGGGCCCCCCGGGGTTCGACCCGGCGTCGACGAACCGCTCGGCGATCGAACCGACCCGATCTCGTGCACGGGTGCCCTCCTGGCACCTCGCACCGTCATGCCGGTGATGTGATGTCGGCTCCGGGCCGTTCGCGCGTTGGCCAGCCGCCTTACCCGTTGGCGCCGACCGCAGCGCCAGTCGGCTGATCGGTCGCGCAGTACTTGCACTTCGTCGCCGCGGCGGGAAGGTCGTCGGACAGACATGCCGGACACGTCTTGGTGGGCGGCGGGTCACCGAAGACGACCTGGCCGCGCCTGGCCGAGATGGACTTGTACGGCACCACGATGGCGAAGTAGACGACGCCCATGAAGATGACGAAATAGACGATCGCGGAGATGAACGAGCCGAGGTTCAGGAACGTGGCGTTGTTGTTCTTCTGGCCGAGCTGCACGCCGAGCCCGACGGCCTGCCCGCCCTGAGCGCGAGCGATGAGCGGGTTGATCACCGAGTCGGTGAACGCCTTGATCAATGTGCTGAACGCCAAGGCGACGATCAGACCGACGGCAACGACGATGACGTCACCTCGCAGAAGGAAGTTCTTGAAGCCCTTGATCATGAACGCTCCTTTCACATTCGTCGCTCTTGCGCACCGCCTGATCATGAGGGCCCCTGGCGCAGCAGGTCGCGCCGCTCCTCTGGATCGAAACTGGCGGGCTCTGTCGTGTGCAGGAAGTCTGTCAGGATTTCCACGAAGCGGGCGGGCTCCTCCACGTGGGAGTAGTGGCCCACCCCCTTCATCACCTCGAGCCGGCTGTCGGGGATGGCCTGGTGCGCCCGGTAGGCGTGGACGAGCGGGATGATCCTGTCGTGCTCGCCCCACACGATGAGCGTCGGCATGTGGGCGGCCAGGTAGAGGCGGTCTGTGGCGCTGACCGACTGACCGCCCGGGTCGATGACGGCCCGCATGGTGCGGACGAAGGCGTGACGGTTCCCGGCCTCGGTCAGCGACTTGTAGGAACGCCACATCTCTGCTGCCCCGGCGCTGCCGATGCCCCGGTCGCCGAGGAACCCGGCGACCGGGTCGCCCCAGTGCCGCACGAAGGCCGGGAACAGCGCCGGCATCACGTACTCGAACGCGGGCAGGGTGATGAGGCGGAGGATCCAGTTCACCTCGCGGCCCAATCCCCCGGCATCGACGAGCACCAGGCGCTCGCAGCGCTCGGGGAACTGGTACGCGAACTGCAGCGCCACACCACCCCCGAACGATTGTCCGACCACGGTGGCCCGCTCGATGCGGAGCAGGTGCAGGAGGTCGCGCACGGTGCTGGCATGGTTGCCGAGCGAGTAGTCGCCGACGGGCTTGGCCGACACCCCGTGGCCGAGGAAGTCCGGGGCCAGCACCGTGTAGTCGCCCTGCAGGAGCTTCATGGCGGGGACCCACGTGCAGGAGCTGCCGGCGATCCCATGGAGCAGCAAGAGCACGGGGCCATCGCCGCCACGCCGGTAGCCGATGTCGTGCCCGTGGATGGAGACGTGCTCGACCGGGAACTCGTCCGTCGCCGTGGACCGCCCCACCGCCGCTGCGACCCCGTCGGTGCCGGCCCGCCCCTCACCAGGCGGCGCCGACAGCGACTCCTCGGTGTGGACGTGTGCCATGACGCCATTGCGCCCCGGTCGCGGCGGTGGCGTCGAGGGCCGAAGTACCCGATCGCGCACGTGGGCACGAGCACCGTTCTTGCCGTCGTGGCCACCATCCAGCGGCGGCGGTGCCACCCTCACGCGCCGTCCGTCCGACGGGACGGTCAGCCGGGCACCACCCGTGCGGGGAACGGGCCCGAGCGCACCAATTGCCCGGGCAACGGGTGCCCGAGTGCGTCCGCCAGCCAGCGCGAGGCCTCGAGCAGCCCCTCGAGCCGGACCCCGGTGGCAATGCCCATCCGGTCGAGCAGGTGGACGAGGTCTTCGCTGGCGATGTTGCCGGCGGCACCCGGGGCGAACGGGCAGCCGCCGATCCCACCGATGCTGGCGTCGAGGGCGGCGGCCCCGGCTCCCACGGCGGCCACCGCATTGGCGAACCCGGTGTTGCGGCTGTTGTGCAGATGGACCCTGACCGGCAGCCCGGTGTCGGCGGCGACGCCCCGCACCAGCACCTCCACCTCGGGAGGGACCGCACAGCCGATGGTGTCGGCCAGACCGATCTCGAAGGCCCCCGCCGCGGCCACCCGGCGGGCGAGCTCCCGGACCCGGCCCGGCTCCACCACCCCCTCGTAGGGACAGCCGAAGGCCGCCGACACGGTGGCCGACGCACCGACCCCGGCCGCCGTCGCCTCCGATGCCACGCGTGACCACATGGCCAGGGCTTGCTCCACGCCCATCCCCTGATTGCGGCGGGAGAAGGTCTCGGTCACGAGCACCACCACGTTGACCTCGTCGACCCCGGCGGACAGCGCCCGCTCGAGGCCCCGCTCGTTGAGGACCAGACCGGCCAGGCGCGCGCCGGTCCGGCGGCGGACCCCGGCCATCACCTCCTCGGCGTCGGCCATGGCCGGCACCCGGTCGGGCCGGGCGAAGCTGACCGCCTCCACCCGGGTCACCCCCGCATCCAGGGCACGCTCGATGAGGGACACCTTGGCCTCGGTGGACAGACGGACGGGCTCGTCCTGGAGCCCGTCGCGCGGCGACACCTCGACCAACTCCACCGCCCGCGGTGGAGCGGCGCCCCGTGCGGCGCTCACGTGGGGGGCAGGCTGATGTCGCGGCCGACGTCGCGAGCCGAGGAGCCGTCGCCACCCGCCACTTCGACCACCGGCTCAGGACGGTCGTCGAACTCGGTGCGCAGTGCCCGCGACATCACCGCGTGCTGGAGGTAGAGGGCGGCGATGTAGGTCAGCTCGAGGATCTCCTCGTCGCCCAGGTGGGCATGCAGGGCGGTGAAGAGCCCGTCGGGCACCCGTCCCCGGTCGAGCACCAGGCAGTCGGTGTAGGCCAGGACCAGGCGCTGGGTCTCGTCGTAGCAGGGGGCTGCCGCCCAGTGGGGGATCGCCTCGATGATGGCCTCGTCCACCTCCTGGGCACGCAGCGACTTGCAGTGCTGGGAGAAGACGAACTGGCTGCCGGCGGCCCAACCCGCCCGGGCCTGGGCCAGCTCACGCAGCGTCGGGTCGAGACGCCGGTTCGGGCTCTGGTACAGGCCGAACCCCTGGACGGCGTGCTCGAGGACGTCGGGGACCAGGGCGAACACCGTCCACCAGTCGCCCGGCGACCCGGTGGCGGTGCCGGGCTCGGCCACCGGGTCGCGTCCGTCGAAGAGGTACTCGTACATGACCTGGACGATGGGCGCCTCGGCCTCGGCCTTGGGCACCTGGCGCAGGCGCGGCACGGGGTCAGGCCGTCGCCCGGGCGACGGCCTGGGCCGGCCGGTGACGGTCGACCCCTCGGAACCCGCCTCCGTGCTGTGCAGCCATGATCTCCTCCGCCTCTTCCCGCACCCCGTTCGGGGCTCCGCCTCGTCCCTCACCGTCGGGGGACCGGCTCCCTACACTCGGCGCCATGACGACGACGGAGCGGACGGGTCCCCTGGTCGGGCTGCGGGTCCTCGAGCTGGGCAACTTTATCGCCGGGCCCTTCGCCGGCCAGCTGCTCGGCGACTACGGCGCCGATGTCATCAAAGTGGAGACCCCGGGCCGAGGCGACCCCATGCGCACCTGGGGCATCACCCACCAGGGCCAGGGGCTGTGGTGGCCGGCCATCGCCCGCAACAAGCGCTCCGTGGCCATCGACATGCGCCGTGCGGCCGGGCGGGAGCTGGTCCGGCGTCTGGCAGCCCGGGTCGACGTGGTCCTCGAGAACTTCCGGCCCGGGCGACTCGACGAGTGGGGCCTCGGCTACGACGAGCTCCGGAGCCGGAACCCGGGCATCATCGTGGTCCACGTGTCGGGGTTCGGGCAGACCGGCCCTCGCGCCGCCGACGCCGGCTTCGGGTCGATCGGCGAAGCGATGGGGGGCATCCGGGCCACCACCGGCGACCCGGATCGGCCGCCCGCCCGCTGCGGCATCAGCCTGGGCGACGCGCTGGCCGGGCTCTTCGCCGTCGTCGGCACGCTGGCCGCACTGGCCGAACGCCACGCCAGTGGTCGAGGGCAGGAGGTCGACGTCGCCATCTACGAGGCTGTGGCCGCGCTGATGGAGTCCACGTTGGCCGACTTCGAGGTCGCCGGGGTCACCCGGCGCCGCACCGGGGGTGTCCTCCCGGGTGTGGCCCCGGCCAACGCCTATCCGACCGCGGACGGATCCGACGTGCTGATCGCCGGCAACGCCGACTCCGTCTTCACGCGCCTGTGCGCCGCCATGGGGCGGCCCGAGCTGTCTCGGGATCCACGGTTCGGTGACCACTCCGCCCGCGGGCGCAACATGGAAGAGCTCGACGGGCTCATCGCCGACTGGACACGCACCCAGGAGACCGACGGCCTGCTCGCGCTGCTGTCGTCGCACGGCGTGCCTGCCGGCCGCGTCTACACCCCCGCCGACATGGTGGTCGACCCCCACTACGGCGCCCGCGCCATGGTGGTCCGCGCGGCGTCACGCGCCGGCTACGAGGTCCCCATGCCCGGCGTGGTGCCGAAGTTCTCCCGCACTCCGGGGGGCGTCGCCGACGTCGGCCCCGAGCTGGGCGAGCACACGGAGCCGGTTCTGCGCGAGCTGGCCGGTGTCGAAGACGGCGAGTGGTCCTCCCTGGTGGCGCAGGGCACGGTGGCCTGAGGAGCCGTGCGGCGCAACGCAGGCTCAGCGGGTCGACCTGGGTGCGACACCCGGCTCGGATGGTGACTCGAGCTCTGCCAGGAGTGCCCTGGTCTCGTCGAGTGACGACGTGAGGATCCGACGGGCCACGTCGAGCAGCTCGAAGATCATCGGATTCCCGACCGAATAGAGGACGGTGTTGCCTTCCTTGCGCGCCTGGACCAGATTGGCCCGCCGGAGGACGCCGAGCTGCTGGGACAGGTGCGATGCCTCGATGCCGACAGCGGGGACGAGCTCGCTGACAGTCCGCTCGCCGTCGCGAAGCACCTCCAGGACCCGGATGCGCGCCGGGTGGCCCAGCGTCTTGAAGAACTCGGCCTTGACGTGGTAGATCGGAGTTGTCACCGCTTCTCGATTCTCGGATCATCGCGCCCGGTGTCCGACGCGCCCCGGCACCGGAATGTCGGGCCGGATTCTAACGGGATGGTCCCGTCGGCCACGGGGCTCGTCCTCCGACCGGCCCTCACAGATCGTTGCCCGCATACGACAGGTTGAAGCTCTTGTTGACCAGGGGGAAGTCCGGGACGATCGTGTCGGCCAGTGCCAGCGACAGCGCCGGCCAGTTGAAGAAGGACGGGTCCACGATCTTCACCCGGACGAGCCGCCCGGACTCGTCCACCTCGACACGGTGGACCACGCTTCCCCGCCAACCCTCGACGATCCCCGTCCCTGCCGCACTTGCCGTCCTGGTACGACGGCCTCGCCCGTTGAACGCCCGGTGGCTCGAGGTACGTGGCGCCCCCGAAGTCGTACAGCGGTCCGACAACATCGCCAGTGACGCCTCGGCCTCCTCGACCCGCACGTCGAATCGAGCCAGCACGTCACCGGTCCGCGCGCCCGCCGGAGAGAACCCTGTCATCAGTGGCGCACCGGTGGGGTGCGCAACTCTCGCATCGAGGGTCGAGCCCGAGGCACGGGCGACGACTCCCAGCACACCCAGCGCGGCGGCATCCTCGGCACCGAGCACAGCCGTTCCGGTGAAACGGTCGACCACCGTGCTCTGGCCCCGGGCGAGCTCGACCAGCTCGTGGAACCGCTCGGCGATCTCCCTCAGCTCTGCGTCTCGAGGCAGGGCTCGCACGCGGACCTCGCCGGGAGTGATCGCTCCACGCAACAGACGGTGGCCCGTGACCGACGCGTTGAGCCGGAGGAGGCGTTCGCGCAACGTCAGTGCTCGAGCTTGCGCGAGTCCGAAGCCGACGTCGTTGCACAGGGCGCCGACATCGGCCACGTGGTTGTACAGGCGCTCCAGCTCGAGCAGGAGACAGCGCAACTCGCACGTCCCCTGGTCGACCTCGATGCCACGGGCCTCCTCCACGGCCATGCAGTAGGCCAACCCGTGACCGACGGCGCTGTCACCGGAGATACGTTCCGCCAGGACCACGCCCTCGTCGCTGCCCTGACCCTCGAAGAGCCGCTCGATCCCCTTGTGGACGAACCAGAGCCGTGCCTTCATCTTCAAGATGGTCTCTCCGACCACGGAGAAGCGAAAGTGGCCGGGTTCGATGAGCCCCGCGTGAACCGGTCCGACGGGGATCTCGTAGACGCCGGAACCCTGCACCTCGACGAACGGGTACGAGCCGGCGTCGTCGACCATGACGGGCACCGGGCCGGCGTCCTGTCGCATGGGGTACCAACCCTCGGGCCAGTGTTGATGGAGGACCAGACGTCGGAGGAACGGGTGGCCGATCGGCACGATGCCGAACAGGTCGTGCATCTCGCGTTCGAACCGGCCCGCCGGGAACGAGATTCCCGCCAGCGAGGGGACCTGCGGCCGTCGGCGGTCGACTGCCACCGTCAGTTCGAGGCGCCGGTCGGGGGGCCCGGACGTGAAGAGGTACGTGACGCGCAACGGTCCGGACGCGTCGACGGCGGCCACGAGCGCCAGGCGGTATCCCTGCCGGAGGAGATCGGTGGCCGAGGCGAGCAACTCGTCCGCCGGCAGCTCCACGGACTGCCGGGAGCCGCCGGGGTGCTCGATGCCCGGTGGCAGCACGGGCGCGCCGGTCATGGCGCCACGACGTGCGCCGCCGCGTGGAGCAGGGGTTGGAGCGGCCACGCCGAGACTCCGATGAAGGCGCAGCCCACGAGACCGCCGACGAGGGGAACGGCGACGAGCGCGGGGGTCGTCAGCGGACCTTGCGTACCCCTGGGACCGAGCAGAAGGTGACGGCCATGGGACATGACGGCGGCGAAGATCACCACCATGCAGACCAGTGAGGCCGCGGCCGCCCAGCCCAGCCCGACCTGGAATTCCGCACGCAGCATGTTGAGCTCGCTCACGAACAGGCTGAACGGCGGGAGGCCGAGCAGTGCCACGAGGCCGAACCCGAAGATGCCGCCGAGCACGGGTCGACGGCTCAACAGGGCCGGGACGCGCTCGATCTCGCTCGTGCCCTCGGTCAGCAGGATCTCACCCGAGGCCAGGAACAGCACTCCCTTGGCCAGGCCGTGGCCCAGGACGTGGAGGAGCACGGCGGCGATGGCCAACGGTGAGCCTGCCGCCGCCCCCAGGGCGATGAGACCCATGTGCTCGACGCTGTGGTACGCGAGCATCCGTTTGTAGTCCCGCTGGGTGAGCAGCAGCGACGCCGCCACGAGGAGCGACAGCAGGCCGACGACGACGAGCAGGGTGCGGGGGAACGCCGGGCCGAGCGCACCATCGGCGATCACCTTGAAGCGCAGGATCCCGTAGAAGGCGACGGTCAGGAGCACCCCGGACATGAGGGCGGACACCGGGGCGGGGGCCTGGCTGTGGGCGTCGGGCAGCCAGCTGTGCATCGGCACCAGACCGACCTTCGTGCCGTAGCCGAGCACCACCAGCGCGAAGGCCAGGCGCATGACCCCGGGATCGAGCCGGTGCGACTGCGCGACGAGCGACGTCCAATCGAGGGGGTGCGGACCGTGCCCGCCGACATGGAGCGTGGCGAGGTAGACGAGCACGGTGCCCAGGAAAGCCAAGGCGATCCCGACGGAGCAGATCACGATGTACTTCCACGAGGCCTCGAGCGACGACCGGGTGCGCCGATGCCCGACCAGGAAGGTCGTGACCACCGTCGTGGCTTCGACGGCCACCCACAGCACGCCCAGGTTGGCGGCGAGCACCGCCAGGAGCATGGTGGCCAAGAACGCCTGGACGAGGACGAGGTACAGCGACGCATGCCGGCGCGAGCTGCGCCCCGCGGCGACCTCGGCGTCGAGGTACCGCACCCCCTGCCACGTCGCCAGCACGGCGATCACTCCGATGACGACGACCATGAAGGCGCTCAGTGCGTCGGCCCGCAAGAAGCCGCCGAGCCCCGTCACCGGCCCCGTGCGCACGACGTCGACGGCGAGCACCGCGGCCGTGACGAGCACTCCCGACGCGGCGGCCGTGCCGAGCCAACCGAGGCCGCGCCGCCACGGGGCACCACCGCACACGAGCCCGCAGGCGACGGGCAGCGCCAGGAGGGCGACCAGCATCAGTCGTGCAGCTCGGTGAGCTGGTCCAGGTCGAAGGGGCCCAAGCGGGAGCGGAGATGGGTGGCGAGCACCCGCAACACGATGACCGCCAGCAACACGTCGAGCGAGGCGCCGAGCTCCACGAGCAGTGGCACGCCTGCGGTCGCCAGAAACGCAACCAGCGCGACGCCGTTGTCCACGAGCAGGATGCCCACGATCTGGGAGACCGCCTTGCGGCGGGTCACGAGCGCGAAGAACCCCACCAGCATGCAGGCCAGGCCCAGCGGGATGAGCCGTCCGGCCGTGGTGGGCACGAGCGCGGTCACCGAACGCGTGGCGGCGAACGCCAGGAAGGTCAGCGCCCCGGCCGCCACCAGCGACGCGGGCACGTTGACCAGAGGTTGGGTCTCGCGGCTCCCGGGGTCGCCGCGCACCACACGGGTGATGAGCATGGGGACGACGGCTGCCTTGGCGGCGAGGACGAGCAGGCCCACGACGACGAGGCCGGGGTCGCGTTGATGGAGCCCGATGACCATGGCGACACAGGCGAGGGCCAGGCCCTGTATGGCGAGGGCCCGCACGATCGCGCCGAGGGACCGGCGCCACAACGTCACCACCGCGCACAGCAGGACGGCGGCAGCCTCGAGTCCGAGGGCGCTCGCGTAGGTCGAGGCGCTCACTTGACCACCAGGCCGCTCACGACGCCGAGCAGCGCCAGGACGAAGGCGCCGGCGAGCAGCTCGGGAATCCGGAACAGGCGCACCTTGGCGGTCGAGACCTCGAACACGCTGAGGGCGACGCCCAGCAGGGCCACCTTGGCGGCCAGCGACGCCACACCGACGGCGATGTCGGCCGCGTGGGTGGTCGTCGCCACACCCCAGGGGGCGACCAGGTTCACGAAGATGCCGAGAAGGAGGGTGAGTCGCATGGCCTCACCCACGGTGACGACCGCCAAGTCGGGGCCGGCGTACTCGAGCACCATGGCCTCGTGGACCATGGTGAGCTCGAGGTGCGTGGCCGGGTTGTCCACCGGCAGCCGGCCGCTCTCGGCGACGATGACGATGAGCAGAGACCCCAGGGCGAAGAGCCGCTGCGGTGTGGCCACCGACCCGGGCCCGGCGAGGGTGGCCCGCACGATGGCGGCAAGGTTCGACGAGTGCGCGGTGGCCGACAGGGCCAGGATGGAGACGAGCAGCGCCGGCTCGGCCAACGCGCCGATGGTGACGGCCCGGCTCGAGCCCATGCCCCCGAAGGCCGTGCCCGCGTCCATGCCGGCCAATGCCAGGATTGTCGACCCCACCAGCAGGAGGTAGACGAGGACGAACAGGTCCGAACCGGCGCCGAACGCGGGGTGCGTCGTCACAAGGGGCGTGACGGCAGCCGCCACGGCGACCGTGGACACGAGGACCACCGGTGCGAGCGCGAAGATCCACGTCGCCTGGTCGGGGCGCAGCCGCTCCTTCCGGAACAGCTTGCGAATGTCCACGAGCGGCTGCAGGACCGGGGCGCCGACGCGACCCTCGAGCCGGCAGCGCACCTTCCGCATCACTCCGAGGAGTACCGGGCCACCGACGGCCACGACTGCGACCTGCACGGCCGAGGAGATGCCGGCGCCCACCATGGGCGCGATGGTGCTCACCCGATCATCGCCAGCGCGGCCAGCACGATGACGAGCGCACCCAACCCGTATCCGAGGTAGCGGTGGACACTGCCGGGCTGCAACGCACGCGCCGCCTGGCCGCAGCGTCGCACCACCCGGACGACGGGACGGTAGAGCCCGCGCTCGATGGCGTCGTCCACGGCGTTGTGGAACGTGACCGCCTCTATGACGTAGCGGGATTCGGCGACGTGCGTCACATCCAGGTCCTGGACGGGGCGCAGGACGTCGTCGAAGACCCGCTGGACCGGCTCGGCGAACGACGTCGCCGTGTACTGCATGCGCGCCGTCTGGAGCTGGCGACCGCACCCCCAGGCGTCGACCACCCGCGCCGTGGGCCGGCGCGACAGGGACCGGCGCAGGACCATCACCCCCACGACGGCGACGGCCATGGCGCCGGCCAATTCGGTGGGGGCGAGCACGCCTCGGAGCCCGACCAGCTGCACGTCGACGCCATGTGCCAGAAGGGCCGAGCCGACCCCGGGAACCGCTGTCCTGACGGCGCGCTCGACTGCCGGCAGCTCCAGCGCCGGGACGACGCCGAAGACGACGCACACCGCGACGAGGAGGCCGACGGCCAGACGCATGGTGACCGGGACCTCCACGGCTTCGTCGGCGCCCTGCGAACGCGGTCGGCCCAGGAATCCGATGCCCACCGCCTTCACGAACGCCACCACGGTCAACCCGGCGGTGAGGGCCAGGGCCGCGACGGCCAAGGGGACGGCGACATCGGTGGCGGTGTTCCCCGTGGCGGCTCCGTGCAGCAGGCTCTGGAACAGGAGCCACTCGCCGATGAAGCCGTTGAGCGGCGGCAGGCCCGTGATGGCGGCCGCGGCGACGAGGAAGAGCGCACCCGTCTGGGGCATGCGTCGGAGGAGGCCACCGAGCCGGTCGAGATCGCTGCTGCCGGTCGCCATCTGGACCGACCCGGCCGCCAGGAAGAGCGCCCCCTTGACGGCGGCATGGTTGAGCATGAGCACGAGGGTCGCCACTAGGCCCAACGAGGCCAACACGGGATGCCGGGTCGCGGCGAAGAGCCCCGACGCGCCCAGCGCCAGCAGGGCCAGGCCCACGTTGTCGGTCGTGGAGTAGGCGAGCAGCCGCTTGACGTCCGTGCTGCTGGCCGCGTGGAGGGAGCCGAACAGCGCCGAGACGGCCCCGAGGGCCAGCACCGCCAACCACCACCACACCGGGCCACCGCCGAGAAGGGCGTCACCCACGAGGACGATCCCGTAGACGCCGAGCGCCACCATCGCCCCCGACATCAGCGCCGAGACCGGGCTGGGGGCTTCGGGGTGCGCCTTCGGCAGCCATACGTGAAAGGGCACCACGCCCGCCTTCGACCCGAAGCCGATGAGGGCGAGTACGAAGACGAGGCCTCGGACCGCTGGAGCGAGGTGACGGGCATGGTGCCCCATGGCCGCGAACGACTGTCCGCCCGAGTGCGCGGCGAGCACCAACCAGGCGATGAGGATCAATGCCGCGCCACCCTGGGTGAGCACGGCGTACCAGGAGGCGGCGCTCCGGGCCTCCGCTCGCCGGCCGTGGCCCACCAGCACCAGGAGCAGCGACGTGAGGGCCATGAGCTCCCAGAGCACCATGAAGGTGGCGACGCTCCCGGCCGTCGGCACGAGGAGCAGACTCGTGACGAAGATCGGGAAGACACATGCCGCCGTCCGACTGGCGAGGCCGTGACGCGCGTACCCGATGCCGTGCAGCGTGGCGGGCACGGCCACCAACGCCACGAGCAGCACGAAGAAGGCGCCCAACGGGCTGAGCATCACCTCCACGCCGGTGAGCGGGAGGATCGTCGACGAGTGCAGCACGACGGCGTGGCCGGTCGCCAGCACATGGACTGCGGCAACGCCCTCGAGCGCGCACGCCCCCCAAAGGAGCACAGCCGCCCCGGTCACCCGGGACCGATGGGGCAAGGCGACGCCGGCGATGCCGGCACCGAGACCGAGCACGGCGCCGGTGACGACGAGGGTCCCGGCGTTCATCGTCGGGTGATCCCACGCAGCGCCTCGACGATGGCGGTCGGATGGGGAGGGCACCCCGGGATCGAGGTGTCGACCTCCACGACGTCACCGACGGCGCCGACCACGCCGTACCCGCCGGCGAAGACTCCACAGTCCCGCGCGCAGTCCCCCACGGCGATGACGACTCGAGGCCGCGGTGTCGCCTCGACGGTCCTCAGCAGGGGGACCGCCATGTTCTGCGTGACCGGGCCGGTGACGAGCACACCGTCCGCATGCCGGGGCGAAGCGACGAGACGCGCCCCGAAGCGCTCGGCGTCGTAGACGGGGCCGAAGGCGGAGACGATCTCGAGCTCGCAGCCGTTGCACGACCCGGCATCGACGTGGCGGAGCTGCAGCGACCGCACCAGCTCCGGCGGCCCATCCGCGGTCGGCGGCCCCGGGGCGAGGGGCTCGGTCACGCGCCCGAAGCGCCGCAGGGCCCGCGACATCCGTGACGATCCCACCGTGGTGGTCAGCCCGGAGGGGTGGAGCGCGACGACAGGGACCTGGCCCGCAGTCGACCGCCGCACCGGGCACACCGGGGTTCGGCGGCGGCGTCACCCGACGGCGCCGGCGAGACGCGCCAGCAGTCGCCGCACACCAGGGTGTCCCCGGTCGCGGGGGCGGCGTGACGGCCGGCCGGCCGCGGCAGCCCGGGCTCGCCGGCGGAGGAGGGTTCAGACTTCTGCACGTTGCCCGCCCAGGATCAGGGCCATTAATCTGATCATATCGTCATTCTGTCATCTCGGCGGATAGGTGTACCCTCGTCGCCGTGCCTCGCACTGGCAACCGTGACACCGAGGGGTGCCATCACCAGGCGTCCTACCAGGGATTTCAGGGCCCGGGGTCCGCCCGACGGTGAGCGATCCCCGCCTCGACCGCGTGATGGCCGGTCTCCCCGGCGACGAGGACGGATGGCACACGCGCATCGTGCTCGTCTACGAAGACGGCGCGACCGAGGAGCGCCCCGGGTCCCTGTTGGACGCGAGCGAGTTGGCGGCCGAGCACGGGCTGACCCTGGCTGCGAGCCCCGACGACTCGCTTCTCTGGGTCCGGCTCCCCGAGACCTGGGACACGGTGTAGGCGGATGCCGCTCGGGGAGACGGCGGCCATCGTCGGGAGCCGTCACGGCCACCGGCACGTCGGAGGCTCCCGATCACGACCGGTGGGCGTGCGCCCGGTGCGGACGGGCGTCCTGGTCCCGGCTGTGGTGTGATGGAGTGCAGGGGGTTCGATGACCTGGAAACCGGTGTCTGAGCAGTGGGTGCTTGCCCGGCTGGATGGCAAGGTGAGAGAGGTGCTGGTCACCGCTTGGGAGTCGTACAGCGGAGCCGTCAGAGTTGCCTGGCCCCTCGAGACCCCGGCCCATGCCTCTCGCGATCCGTACTCGAGGCGTGCCAGATCGACGGCGATCGACCAGGCGGCCTACGAGCCCCTCGACCCTGAAGCCTTCAAGATCGCCACGCAGGGTTAGTCCGCTACTGCCCCAGGGCGATGATCGTCCCGTTCCCCACCGGGAGGTAGACGATGCCGTTCGAGACGGTGGCCTCACCCTTGACCGCGGTGGACGCCTGGTAGGTGAACAACGTCTTGCCGGTGGCCGTGTCGAGGAAGAGGACCGCGCCGCTCCGGGTTCCTTCGACGAGCACCCCGGGCACCACGGTGATCCCGGCGTACGCCCCGGGGTTGGTGGTGTTCGTCTGGCAGGTCCGCCACACGAAGGCCCCGGTCACCGGGTTCAGGGCGTCGATGCTCCCCGTGCAGCTCGTGCCGTTGACGCTGGTGGTCCCGCCCCCCACGTACAGCTTCGAGCCGTCCCAGGCGGCCGAGATGATCGAGCCGGTGGCGGGGCCCCCCGCCTTGGCCACGTTCGACTGCCACACGGGCCCCGCCGCCAGGTCGGTGCGGTCCCAGGCGTAGAAGATGCCGTTCTTGTTCACCGCCCCCACGAGCTGGCGGAGCTGGCCGTTGATGGTGGCGGTGAACAGCGTCGGCGTCGAGCCGAAGTCGGAGTCACCCTGGGCCTGCGCCGAGGTGGGCACCGTCCAATCCGCCATGAGGCTCAGGTCGGACGCCCGGAGCTTGACGATCGCGGGTGCCAGGCCGGGCGGGCTGCACCCCGGGTTGCCGGTGGTGAAGTAGATGCTGCCGTCGCTCGTATCGATGGTCGGCGACCCCCACACCCCGCCACCGGTGCAACCGGTGGGCACGGTGTCGAAGACGTGCTGGACCGTCCCCGTCGACGCGTCCATCTGCACCATCTCGCCCTGGACCAGGGGGCAGTCGCCGACCGACGCCACGCCCTCGTAGACGCTCCCGTTGTACAGCGTCGGTGAGGACCACAGGAAGTAGGCGGGCTCGACCCCCAGGCTCGTCTTCCAGATGAGCGCCCCCGTCAGCGCGTTGAGCGCGTAGAAGTTGTCGTCACCACCCGGTACGAACAGCACGGGGGTGCCCCCCATGTCGGCCGCCGTGAGCGTGCCGCTGGGCCCGAAGATCACTCCCTTGCACGTGCCCGACGTGATCGAGGTCACCCCCACATTGGTCGTCCAGGTGTCCTTCCCCGTCAAGGCGGTGCCGTGCACCAGGCCGTGCCAGTCCTCCCAGTAGACGAGGTTGTTGGCCACGATGGGTTGGGCGAAGGACCCGAGGCCGTTGCCGTCGGTCCAGTGCAGCTTCAGGGTGGCGGCGTTGGCCGCCGTCAGTCCGGTCTCGGCCGGGTAGTACCCGGTCCGGTCGAGGCCCCCCCGGTAGGTGGCGACCAGCGTCGGCGGTGGCGGGCCCGCCAGGTACGTGTACTGGTCGGCCGTACTCGTCGTGCTCGTGCCGCCCGACGTGGTGACGGTGATGTCGACGGTTCCCGTTCCCCCGGGCGCCGTCGCCGTGATGGTGGTGGCGCTGTCGACGGCGAACGTGGAGGCCGGCGTCCCCGACCCGAAGTCGACGACCGTCGTGCCGGTGAAGTCCGTCCCGGTGACGGTGACCGAGGTGCCGTTGAACCCCGAGCCCGGGCTGACGCCGGTGACGGTCGGCGCGGGCGGAAGTGTGTAGGTGTACTGGTCAGCGGTGCTCGTGGTGCTCGGTCCTCCGGGATTGGTGACGGTCACGTCCACGGTGCCCGTTCCCGACGGTGACGTGGCCTCGATCGAGGTATCACTGGTGACCGTGAACGTGGCTGGGCTCCCCGACCCGAAGTCGACGGCCGTCGCGCCCGTGAAGCCCGAGCCCGTGACCGCCACGGCGGTGCCGCTCGGCCCCGAGGGCGGGCTGATCCCCGTGACGGTCGGTGGGGGCGGAGGGTTGTAGGTGAACTCGTCGGACGGGTTGATCGAGCTGATCCCACCCGAGGTGGTGACGGTCACGTCCACGGTGCCCGTGGCGGCCGGCGTGGTGGCGGTGATGGAGGTGTCACCGTCCACGGTGAAGCTCGACGCCGGCATCCCCCCGAAGTTGACGGCCGAGGCACCTGTCAGGTTGGTGCCCGAAATGGTGACCGACGTCCCTCCGGTGCTCGGGCCCGAGCTCGGGCTGACGCCGGTGACCGTGGGTGCGGGGGGTGGGGGTCCCGCCGTGATGGACACGTTCCGCACGGCCTGGACGTCAGTGTGCTGGCCCGTGCCCGCCGTGAAGCCGACCAGGACCGTGGACGGGAAGCTGGTGGCATAGCTCAACA
The DNA here is from genome assembly GCA_035531755.1 of Acidimicrobiales bacterium. Classification (NCBI taxonomy): domain Bacteria; kingdom Bacillati; phylum Actinomycetota; class Acidimicrobiia; order Acidimicrobiales; species Acidimicrobiales bacterium. The sequence goes on from DATKSK010000039.1 coordinate 16,498, forward strand.
CCTGGTTGCCGTCCATGGTCACGCTCATGCCGGTCGAGAAGGTCGTCACCACGAAGTGGTGCACCGTGTTGCGCAGTGCCGGGATCGACGAGTTCGTCGTGACGTATCCGAGCGAGTCCGAGGTCGGGCCCGGCCCGGTGGCGATGCCGACGAAGTTGCTCGACGGATAGCTGGAGTTCCTCTTGAAGGTGTCGAGGGACACGGCGATGCCCCTGATCCCCGAGAACCCCTCGCCGCTGCCGGCGACCCCCAGGGCGGTGGGCTTGGTGACGCCGGCGTCCGCCAGGGTGAACGTCAGCCCGTCGCCGCCGCTCCCGCCCGAGAGGGACGCGTCGAAGGCGGCGGAGATGCCCACGCCGGGCACGGCGGTGGGCCAGAAGGCGGAGCCCGCCTGGTTGTTGACGGCCGCCGTGAGTTGCAGATCCGGTGGCGTGGCCGTGGACATGAGCTTCGCCGACCCGTTGAGCTGCCACCCGCCGGCCACCGGGGAGGGGATCGCCCCGGGCGGCGGCCCGGCGCCGTAGGTGAACTGGTCACTCGAGCTCGTGACGCTCGTGCCCCCGGAGGTGGTGACTGTCACGTCGACGGTGCCCGTCCCCGACGGCACCGTGGCGGTGATGGTCGTGGCGCTGTTGACAGTGAAGGTGGCCGGGTTGGCGCCGAAGTCCACCGCGCTGGCGCCGGTGAAGTTGGTGCCGCTCACGTTGACCGAGGTGCCCGCCGGGCCGGTCACCGGGTTGACGAAGGTCACGGTGGGAGCCGGGGGCGGACCGGTGACGTAGGTGAACCGGTCGGCCGCGCCCGTGGCGCTCGGTCCTCCGCCGGCCGTGACGGTCACGTCCACGGTGCCCGAGCCCGCCGGCGATGTGGCCGAGATGGAGGTGGCGCTGCTCACGGTGAAGCTCGCCGCGCCGGCACCGAAGTCGACCGCGGTGGCGCCGGTGAAGTTCGTGCCCGTGATGGTGACGGCGGTGCCCCCGGCGGTCGGGCCCGAGGTGGGGCTCACGGCGGACACCGTGGGTGCCGGCGGAGGCGTCCCGCCCACCGTCACGGTGACCGTGGACGACGACGGTCCCTGACCTGATGAGTTGTAGTCGGCCACCGCATAGGTGTGGGTACCGGCCGGCACGTTGGTGTTGGTGTAGGTGGTGGGGGCGGGGTTCGGGTAGCCCCCCGCCCAGAACTTGGTGGACGTGTCGCGATAGACGTTGACGCCGAGCGCTCCCGATGCGTTGGTCCACGTCAGCGTGACGCTGGTGCCGCTCACCGAGGCGTTGAGCCCGGTGGGCCCGGCCGGGACCGCCGCCGACGCGGCCGTGGACGCGAAGCCCCCGCCGGCCGCTCCGAGGGAGGCGATCGTCACCACGGTCCGAAGCCGGCGCCACCTCGACCGGCCCGGCCGGCGGTTCCCCGTCGAGGAGCGCCGTCTCTGCGGTGATGCGATACGAAGAAACAGGGCCATGCGGTCCCCTCCCGAACCGTGCTCCCCACGTCGGTCGGCATTGCGCCACACACCGTGCGCGATGACCACCCAATGTGGGGTGCCACAGGATGCCCGGTCGAGCGGGGGGCGTCAACAGGACCGGGGCCAGGTGAGGTGTGGTGTCGAAGAGCTCGGGCTTCGAGCTCGTGATCCGGCGGAACTCGTCCCGACCGATCCCAGCGACGGGGCGACGACGCCATCGGCGGGCGGGGAGCTCAACCCGGCCCCCGCGGGGCCACGGGCGCTCCCGGCTCGACGACCCGCACGCGGTCGATGACCGCCTCGTCGGGATGCTCGACCGGTTCGTGGCGCCCTGCACGCGCCATCGTCGTCTCCTCGTGTCGACAACGGCGGCCCCGGGATCGGGCCGTGCCGCCGACCAGGGGAACGACCTGGGCACACGCTATGTCGCGTCATCGCACGGCTCAATCGGGGTGCTGCGGGTGCGGCGGGACGCGCCACGCGCCGCCGGGGCCGGTCCGTGCCGTGTCGGTGTGGCCCGTCCCGCGATGCCGCCTCTCGAGCGCTCGGTAGGATCAGCGAGTCATGGACACCGCGGGAAAGGTCGCCGTCGTCACCGGGGCCGGCTCGGGCATCGGCCGGGCCTGCGCCCGGGCGCTGGCGGCCGCAGGTGCCGCGGTGCTGGTGGCGGACATCGACGAGAGCGGCGGGCTCGGCACCGTGGCCGCCGTGCGGGAGGCGGGGGGCTCGGCGGAGTTCGCCCGCGTCGACGTCACCCTGGTCACCGAGCTGTCGGCCATGCTCGACGCCGCCGAGCAGCGGTTGGGGGGCCTCGACATCCTCGTCAACAACGCCGGCATCGTCTGTGGCGAGCCCCTGTGGCCCGCCACGGATCCCCAGGCCCTGGCCACCCAGGTCGCCGTCAACCTCGGCGCCGTGATCCTCGGCACCCGCCTGGCCGTGGACCGGCTGGCCCCGCGCGGAGGCGGCGTCGTCGTGAACATCGCCTCGATCGGGGCGCTCCTGCCCCTGGAGGACGAGCCCGGCTACTCCGCCACCAAGGCGGGGGTGGTCATGTTCACCCGCGCCTGCGCCGCGCTGCACCGGACCCACAACATCCGGGTGAACGCCGTCCTGCCGGCGCTCGTCGACACGCCCCTGCTCGCCAAGTCCGGGGACGGGACCACCGAGGCGCCGTGGGCGCGCCAGGCGCGCGGGATCCTCCCCCTGCTGTCGCCCGACGACGTCGCCGGCGCCGTCGTGGAGATCGTGCGCGACGACAGCTTGGCTGGCCGCGACCGCATCGTCGGCGACCTGCCCGCTTTCGTGACCGACCTGCTCTGAGCCCCCACCCGAGGAGTCGCCGGGCCCGGCGCGCCCTACCCGGCGACAGGGCGGGGGGCCGTTCCCTTCACGCTCGTGCGGAACATCTCCCGGCGGACGCCCGAGTAGTCGTTCAGGGCGTTGTGCATCGTGCACCGGTTGTCCCAGATGGCCAGCGTGTGGCGGGCCCAGCGCAGCCGGCAGGTGAAGTTCTCGTTGACGGCATGCCGGTAGAGGTGGGCGAGCAGGGCCTGGGACTCGGTCGGGGCCCACCCCTCGAAGCGGGTCGTGTAGACGGGGTTGACGTACAGCGCGGCGCGACCCGTCACCGGGTGCTCGACGACGGCCGGGTGGGCGTGCTCCGCGGCGGCGTCCGGCGAGGGGGCGATGGCCATCGAGGTGAGGTCCTTCACCTGGTCGAGGAATCCACCGGTGCCGTAGGCCATGCCCGCCGAGTGCACGGCGCGCAGCCCGGTGAGCGTCTCGCGCAGTCCCCGCGACAGCGTCTCGAACGCCAGGTACTGGTTGGACCACACGGTGTCGCCCCCGTGGTCCGGGACCTCCCACGCATGGAGCAGCGTGTACGAGGGCGGCTCGGGCAGGTAGCTCAGGTCGCTGTGCCAGGCGTTGGCGAAGTTGAGCTGGTCGTCGGGCTCCTTGATGACCCGGATGACGTACGGACGGTCCTCGAGCGGCGTCACGAACGGGGTGGTGTCGCGACCACCGAGCAGGTCGGTGACGCGCTCGAGGTCGTCGAGGCCGATGTGCTGGTCGGGCAGGAAGACCACCAGGTGGTCGGCGAGCGCGTGGCGGACCTCGTCGAGCTGCCCGCGCTCGGACACCGTGCGCAGGTCGATGCCGGTGACCGTCGCCCCCAGCGCGCCGGCGACGGGGTGGATCTGCGCCGATCCCATCAGGTCGTCAGCTGTGGCCGTCGGCGACGACCCCGGAC
>DATKSK010000040.1 GCA_035531755.1 Acidimicrobiales bacterium
GTGAACTTCACGAAGGCTTGATCGAGCACGCCCCGTCTGCCGATGAATGCGCTCCAAGCGACGACGTTCGCCTCGTCGCCTTGCCGATCACTTCGTTCGGTGCCCCACAGGTCGCCGATCGGTGGATCGAGGCTAAGGCTATAGACGCAAGCCAGCTCGGAAACAAGAGGCCCGAACTGCGGATGCGAGTCCATCGATCAAAGAACTGCGCGCGGACATCTGGTCTGGGTAGGAGGCCCGGTGAGCGTTGATGCCATGATTCCGAACCGATCTTACGATTCCCGGGAACCGATTCCCGATTCTCGTTCCGAAACCCTAGCGCAAGACCCGTTATGTGATGGTCGATGGGATTGCTCGCGCTCCGGTTGATGCGGTGGAGGAGTACCGGTCCAAGGCGTCGTAACGCTGCATCCACCCGACTACGACTCGGTGTCGGAGAACCGATCCGCACGTTCCCGTACCAAGGGCCACTGGCGACTTGGGACCTCGCAACGGACCGACACAGCGCAGTGACAGGCTGGGATCGTGGAGGATCATTCGTCCGACCAGGAACCCCCGACCAGGATCCATTTCGGACTCGAGGAGGCCCTCGACCTGCTTGCCGCCCTCGAGGAGGCCCGTGATGCTCTGATCGAAACCGACCACCTGGCCGAGGCTGCACAGGTTGAGCATCAAATCCAGCTCCTCAGCCGTAGACTGGGTTTCGATGAACCGGGAGGCGGCGATGGGTGACAAGCAGCCACTCCGGGCGGCTCAGGCAGCTCGGCGATTGGGCATTCCCACCAAGGAGCTACTCCGCCTCGTATACGAGCGTAAGATCCGTTACGTCATGGTCGACGGGATTGCTCACGTTCCGATCGATGCAGTGGAGGAGTACCGCTCCAAGGCTTCATGAGCCTGCACCCTCACCCGAATAGCCACCGAGTGTCGGAGAGGGGACTTGAACCCCTACGCCCTTTCGGGCACTAGCCCCTCAAGCTAGCGCGTCTGCCTATTCCGCCACTCCGACCGGCGTGCGCCCAACCAAGAGACCCGGCGCAGAGGGCACTCTAGCGCGAGGGACACAGGTGCCGGACTCCCTGGTGGCGTCGAGAATCTTCGTCCCGGCGGCCTGCCCACGCATCGCCGGGGCCCGATCCGGCGTCACCCTAGGATCGCGCCGTGGCGAGCTGGCTGCCTGACGAAGACCGGACCCGCTCGCCCTTCACCGGGTGGACGCGCGCGCATTGGGAGGCCACCGCCGACCATGTTCTCGCCGACGTCCGGGCGCACACATCGTCGGGGGGATCGTTCGTGAAGACGTCCCCGGATCAAGGTGCGACCGCGGGCCTCGAAGGCTTCGCGCGCGCCGGGTTGCTCGCCGGGTACCGCGTCGCCTCCAGCGACGACGCCGCGGTGCGCGACCCCCTCCTGTCGTGGCTCGGCCGCGGGATCGACGTCGGCACCCGACCGCGGCAGCCGGACGCCTGGCCCGTGCCCGCCGACCACCACCAGGCCATCGTCGAGGCCGCGTGGGTGGCGATCACGCTGGCCGAGACCCGGGCGGACCTCTGGGACCAGTTCGGCGCGGGCACGCGGCAGCAGGTCCTGCGGTGGCTCACGGCGGTCCGGGGCAAGGCCGTCCACCGGAACAACTGGCTGCTGTACCCCGTGGTCGTCGACGGCTTCCTCGAGCAGGTGTCGGGCCCCACCGACGCGGGTGCGACCGGCCGGGCGCTGCGGCAGATCGACGCCATGCACCACCGTGACGGCTGGTACTCCGACGGCGCGGGCACATGCTTCGGCCATTACAGCGCCTGGGGGGTCCAGTTGCTCCTGGCCCACTGGATGCGCATCACCGGCGGCGACGCCTTTCCCGGCGGCCCGCAGGTCCTCCGTGAGCGGCTGCGCACCTTCCTCGGCGAGTACGCCCACCTCGTCGGGGCCGACGGCGGGCCCGTGCTCCACGGACGGTCGCTCGTGTACCGCTTCGCGGCGGCGGCGCCGTTCTGGTTGGGGGCCCTCGTCGACGCGAGCCCGTTCACCCACGGCACCACGAGGCGCATCGCCAGCGGCGTGCTCCGCCACTTCGTGGTGCACGGGGCGCTTCGCGACGGGATCCCCCCGCTCGGTTGGTACGGCGCCTTCCCGGCGATCGCCGACTCCTACAGCACTCCCCTGTCCCCGCTCGTCGCCTGCGACGCCTTCGTCGGGTTGCTCCTGGCCCCCGCCCACCCGGCCTGGACCGACACCGAGACCGCGGGGCCGGCCGACGCACCGGTGGCGCGGGCCCTGACCACCCCCGGCTTCGTGTGCATGACCTCCACCGACGGCCTGACACGCGTCGCCTCCCATGGAGCCACCGCCCCCTCGGTGTCGGCGCACCCCGGCTACCGCAAGGTCGGCTACAGCAACCGCACCGCCCCCACCACCGGCCCGATGGGCGCGCTCGACCTCGACGGGCAGGTCACCATCGTGGCGGGCGACGGCACCCTGCTCGGCCGGCGGGCGTTCTCGCTCGTGGCGGCGGGCGACCGCTTCGCCTCGTCGACCTGGACGCCGCAACCCCCACCACCGTCGGCGCGCCGCCGGCGAGCGGTGGCACTGGCGCGCCGGCTCCCCGCCGGCATGCGGCCCCGGTTCCTCGGGCCCACCCCCGACCGCGACGAGCGCGTGGAGACCGTCTCGGTGGCCCGGCCCGACATGGAGCTGCGCGTCACCCACCTGTGGTCCCTCGACGGTGGCACCATCCGCGACGGAGGACTGGCGGTGAGCCACGACGAGCCTCCGGCGGTGTCGCGAGGCGACGGCTGGTGCGCGGCGACCACCACGGATGGGCTGACGGGGGCCGTCATCGCCCTGCACGGCTGGACCGGCGCGGGATGGCGCACCGCCGTGGAGGCGTCGCCCTTCGGTCGCCACACCGTCGTCCCCTACGTCGACGGGGACGGTGGGGAGCCCGAGGCGCTCCTGGTCTGCGCGCACGTGCTCACGACCGGGCCCGTCGACGCCGAGGCCATCCGGGCGTCGTCGACGGTGGAGGTGCTCACCCGTCGCGCCCTGGTCGTGCGGTTCGCCGACGGCGAGGAGCACCTCGTCCAGCTCTTCCGACCGGGCCCCCTGCGCGTCGCGGTCGGGCGCCTCGAGCTCGACGGCACCTATCGCTACGCCCGCTGGTCCCCCGACGGCAGCCGCTGCGCACTGCCCTCCTGCTGATCCGCCCGCGCCGGTCCGGGACCGGTGTGAACGGGGCCCCGTGCAGACGTCACCGGCGCGAAGGCCTCCACGAGGTGCCGGAACCGGCGCGGCACCGCCACGCCCTGCAATTCCAGGGACCGCTCCCACGTCCGCCGGCGCCACGACCGGTCGTCGCGCTCGAACTTCAAGATCCACGCCGCCCGCGCCTGCGCCGTGCGGTTGGGGCCCGACCCGTGGACGGCCCGCTGGCTGTGGGCGGTGAACCCGCCGGCCGGCACGGGGCAGGGACGGGCGTCGGACACGTCGAGGCCGATGGCGGCGAGCCCGTCGCGCCCGGACGGCTCGTGATCGAGCAACCCCTCGGGTGTGCTCGGCAGGAACCGCATGCAGCCGTTGTCATCGGTGGCATCGACGAGGGCGAGCCAGATCGTCGCCGTGGGCACGTCCCACTGCGGCGAGAACGCCAGGTCCTGGTGCAGGGCCGTGACCGCGCCGTCACCGGAGGGTTTGAAGATGGCGTGGTCGAACGCCAGCTTCACCTTGGCGCCGAGGAGCCGCCGGGCACTGCGCAACGCCAGCCGGTAGGCACGGCACTGCAGCAGGCGGGGCTCCAGATGCGCGCAGTGGACGATCTCGGGGACCCTCCCGCCATCGGACCCCGGGGCGAGGTCGTGCACCCACGACGGGGGCAGCTCGTCGGCGCGGTCGAAGAGCGCGTCCAGGAGCCGGCGCGGCACCCGCAGGGCCCTCGGAGAAACGACACGGCGCGCCACCGCCACGTACCCGTCCCGGCGGAAGCGCGCCACCTCCTGCGGGCTCGGGCGCCGACGGCTCACCGTGCGCACGGTACCGGCCCGTCCCGGTCTCCCCCGGCGTCGGCCGCACCCGACGGGTGATCGAGTGTCACGAGCTCGTAGCCCAGTGCCCGCACCCGGCGCACCAGTGCCGGGAGGGCCGCGACGTCGACGTCGTCGTCGCGATCGTGGAGGCGGAGCACGGCGCCGGGCGTCAACCCGTCGACGATCCCCGACACCCTGTCGACGACCCCCGACACCGTGTCGCCGGCCCCGGTGCGCGCCGCGTCCTCGCCGGGGTGCGTCGTCCACAGCCACACCTGCTGCCCCCGTCGCTGCAGGGCAGACACGACGCGCTCGTCGTAGTGGCCGCCCGGCGGACCGACGTGGCGCACGGCACGGCCCGTCAGCTCCTGGAGCAGGGCGTCGGTGTGCGACAGGCCCTCGTCGAGCTCGCCGTCGGCCATGTCCGTGAACGGCGCGCCGGACCACCCCGCGCTCCCGACCACGTGGCCGGCGGCGGCGATGGCGCGCACGTCGTCGGGCCGCGCCCGGGCGGCGGCACCCGTCACGAAGAAGGCCGCCGGGGCGCCGAGCCGGCGCAGCTCCTCGAGGACGGCGGCGGTGTGCCGGCCGGGGCCGTCGTCGAACGTCAGCGCCACCCACCGGTCCCCGCTCGCGGTCACCCGGCGGCGGACGCCGGAGGGCGCCGGCGCGGGGTCCCGGCGCGGCCCGCCCGAGACGCGGTGCACCACCCGCAGCTGGTCGACGCACCACCCGAGGTTGTAGGCCACGCTCCCGGCCGCCATGGCGGGCAGGAGGGCGACGAGCTCGGCGCCCGGGCCCGCATGGCCGCGCCGCAGCTCGGCTGCGGTCCAGCGCGCCCGCTTCCACCCCCGCCGGGCCGTGCGTGCCACCACGAGGGCGCTACGCGCCCCCGCAGTGGTCTCCCACGAGCGGCGGGCCCTCCCGGCCGGCAGGCTCAGGATCTCGCGCCACGAGTCGAGCCGCCCCCGGGCGTACTGGTCGCGCAGCATCTCGACGAAGGTGGCGGGGCCGATGTGCTCGCGCACCACCCCGGGGTCGAACCACGGCTCGACACCGAGGGCGCGGATCCGCTCCACCATGGCGGTGTCCTCGTCGGTCCGCAGCGTCTCGTCGAACGGCCCCGCCCGCTCGAGGAGGCGGCGGCTGAACGACAGGCCGTAGGCCTGGTACGGGTGCGCCCGGCCCGCGCGGTGGCCGACGAGGCGATTGGGGTGGAGCAGGTACAGCGCCGTGCGCCCCGCCCGGCCGTCGGACGGCGTCGCCGCCATGGCCCCCGCCACGGCCTCGTGGCCGGCGCGGTGACAGGCGATTCGCCCGCGCACCCATCCGGGGGCCGCCACGCAGTCGGCCTCGAGGAAGGCCACGAGCTCCCCCCTGGCCATGGCCACGCCGCGGTTGCGCGTCCCGCCCGGGAAGAGCCGCACCGTCGACTCGGCCACCGCCACGGCCGGGAAGCGCCGGCGCACGAGCTCGGCCGACCGGTCCCCGCCCGACGTCGCCACCACCACCTCGACCGGGTCGTCGGTCTCCTGCTCGAGCACCGACCCCACCGCACGGAGGATCGTGGCCTCGTTGCGGTACCCGAAGACGACGACGGTCATGACCGGCGCGCCGGAGGGCATGGTCACGGGGCCTGATGCGGGCACGGCGTCACGGTCGCCCCGGCGACGCCGGCGGCGCGAGGCTCACGTGGTCGCCCCGGCGACGCCGGCGGCGCGAGGCTCACGTGGTCGCCCCGGCGACGCCGGCGGCTCGAGGCTCACTTGGCCGCCCGGCCCGGTCGGCCGTCCGGGCGCAATGGCACCATCGCCCTGGCCCGACGGTCGAGCCGACCGCGCAGCCGTCCCACCTCGCTGCTGACGGCCACGGCGGCGTCGAGGACCGGCACCGACAGCGGGCGCCGCGTCATCGCCCGGCTCCCGAGGGCGAGCGGCAGCTCCCACACCCGCCGCATGCGCGTGGCGAACGGCGGCGTCGCCGGGTAGCCGGGCCAGGCCGACCAGCGCCGCTCCAGCATGACCACGCCGGCCGAGTACCGCCGCCACCGCGCCGTCACCTCGGTGAACCGCCCGCCCACGAAATGGCGCACGGCGGCGTCCGGCCGGTAGACGAGCCGGCCGCCGGCGAGGGCCTGCACCCGCCAGGACAGGTCGTTGTCCCCCCCGGCCACCAGGAAGTGCTCGTCGAAGCCACCGAGCGCCTCGAGCATCGAGCGGCGGTAGGCGGCATTGGCCGTGGCGAAGAAGGGCAGGAACCCGCTCGACATGTTGAAGGCCTGGTCGAGGAACTTGCGCTCGACCATCCACCGCTGCGCCGCCGAGCGCAGCTCGGCCTGGACGATGGCGCCACCGACGCCGGCCACCGACGGGTCGGCGAACGGCTCCAGGAGCTCTTCCAGCCAGGTCGGCTCGGGAATGCAGTCCCCGTCGGTGAAGGCGATGACGTCCGACGTCGTCGATCGCCATCCGGTGTTCCGGGCCCGGAACGACCCGCGCACCGGCTCCGCCACCACGGTGGCACCGGCGGACGCGGCGGCGCGCGCCGTGCCGTCGGTCGAGCCGTTGTCCACCACGACCAGCTCGTCGGGTACCCGGGTCTGGTTCCCGATGGCGGCGACGCACGCGCCCACCATCGCCTCCCCGTTGCGCACCGGCACGACCACGGCGACCCTCATCGGCCCGGGTCCGTCAGCTCCGGCCCCACGCGCCCACCCGGCGACGTCGCCGGCTCCGGTTCCCCGGGCCCGGCGGGCGGCGTCGTGCGCCGCAGCCACGCCACCACCCCACGACGTGCATCACCGTCCAGGCTCGTGGCCCCGAACACCGCCGCGTACACGACCAGCGTGGCGGCACCGGCCACGGCGACGGCCGCCACGCCCGCAAGCCGCCCGTGGGCCCGGACCACGCTCGTGACCGGTCCCGCCGACAGCGACACGCCGAGGGCACCCGCCACCGCCAGCGGCAGGAGATGGGCGCGCAGCACCGGCGTGAGCAGCGGCACCATCCCGGTACGCAGGCGCCTGGTCACCAGGGGCAGCGTCACGGCCAGCTCCACGCACACGACGGAGCCCATGACCGCCAGGGCCACGCCGGTGATCCCGAGGTACCACCCCAGCACCGCGGTCAGCACCACCTGCGTGGCCACCTCGGCCGACGACGTGACGGCGATCAGCATCTGGCCGCCGGAGCCGCTCACGATCCTGGAGGGGACCGCCCCGAGGGAGCGCAGCCCGAACGCCACCGCCAGGATGACCACGGCCGGGGTGGCGCGCTGGTACGTCGGGCCCACCCAGGCGATCAACGCGGGCCGGGCGAGGACCGCCACCACGAGGCAGAAGGGGATGGTGACCCCGGCCGTCAGGCGCATGCCCGCGCGGGCGGACGCCCCGAGCCGCTCGTCGTCGCCCCGGCCGACCATGGCGGCCGCATGGGGGAAGAAGGGGTCGACCAACGGGGTGCCGAGCTTCGTCCCCAGGGTGGCGAGCTTCTCGCCCACGGCGAAGATGCCCGCGGTGGCGACGTTGCGGACGAGGCCGAGGACGAGCACGCTGGCGTAGTCCCGGAAGCCCTCGAGCGAGTCCCCCAGCGCGTACCAGCCGGCCGGTGTGGCCAGGGTGCGCACGAGCCCCCGGTCGACGAGGCCGAGCGACAGCGAGAACCGCGGCAGCAGGCGCCGGAACAGCCCGTAGCGCACCGCCTGCCCGCACAGGCTGATGGCGACCGTGGCGATTCCCAACGCCAGGAGGCCGCCGCCGTTCGCCAGCACGACGGTCCAGGCGATCGCCTGGCACACCGCCACACCGATCAGGGTGGCGTTGAGCAGGTCGTAGCGCTGCAGGGCGACCATGCCGCAGCCGAAGGTGTCCATCGGGATCGAGATCGCCATGTCGAGGCCCAGCAGCAGCAGCAGGGCGCGCGTGGTCCCCGCCAGCGGGTCGCGCAGATGGATGGCGGGCGGCAGGAGCAGCGCGCCGAGCGCGGACACCGCCAGGGCGACGAGCCCGAGGAGGACCAGGAGGAAGAACGAGGTGTTGAGCGTCCGCTGCAAGGTGTCGTCCTCGCCGGCCGCCGACAGACGGGCCACCGCCGCCACCACGGCGCCACCGAACCCCAGGTCCAACAGCTGCACCCAGGCGATGGTCGACCCCACGAAGATCCAGATCCCGAAGCGGACCGGGCCGAGGTGGCTCGTCAGGACGGGGGTGGTGATCAGCGCCACCGCCATGAGGACACCGGTCAGGGCGTAGTTCGACGTGGCGTTGCGGGCGAAGCGCGCCGGGAGGGCGGCAGAGCCCCCCGAGGCGGCCCGCGGCCGTTTCACCATCCCCCCAGCATGCCCCGCCCGGCCGACGACGGTGCGCTTACGGTGCCGTGCCGGTGCCGGCGGCCCCCGCGGCGGGGGCCGGGGCCAGCAGTGCCCAGTTGCGGGCGTTCCACATGGGCCCGAGGCCGCCGGGGTCGTCGCCCACGCCCGAGAGCGAGGCCGACCACACGAGCGCCGTGGGCTCGGCGAACAGCGGCAGCGTCGGCATGGCCGCCCACAGGTCCTGGTCGATCTGCGAGTAGAGCGCCTGGGCCCGCGGCGGGGCCAGCTCCTGCACCGCCTGGGTGAACAGTGCGTCGATCCTCGGGTCGTCGAAGCCCGACCAGTCCTGCGTGGCGTCGGCGCCGTTGACCGCCGGTGACGTCGAGAACACGCTGCCCATGGCGCTCGGGTACGCGCTCGTGTCCACCGGCACGACGGCGAGGTCGAAGGCGCCGGCCGGCAGCACGGTGCCCAGCAACTGCGCCGCGGGCATCGGCGTGGCCACCACGTCGAACCCCGCCGTCACGAGCTGGGCGGCCACGATGGGCCCCACCGCCGCCGACCAGGGGTCGTCACCGGCCCACACCAGGTCGAGACCGACGGGCTTGCCGCGTTGCGACCACGTGCCCTGGGCGTCGGCCGCCAGGCCTCCCTGGGCCAGGAGCCGGGCGGACGCCACCGGGTCCGCCTTCTCGTAGCCCGCGCCGTTGTCGGTGTAGCCGGGCTCGGTGTTCGCCACCAGATGGTCGTTGTCCTCCCAGACGGAGTGGTTCTCCGGCTGGCCCACGCTCGTGACGATGGCGGCGCGGTCCACGGCGTGGGCGATGCCCTGGCGCACCGCCGCCACGTCGAGCGGGGCGCGGTGCACGTTGAAGGTCAGCTGCAGCATGCGCGTGCCCAGGTTGGCCGCGCTCTGCAGCGCCGGCGACGACGATGCCCGCGCCAAGAAGGTCTGGTCGAAGGCGACGGGGTCGGCCACCTGGGCCTGGCCCGAGCCCAGCGCGTCGGCCGCCGCGGCGCTGCCGCCCACCGCCCGCACCGCCAGGTGGTCGAGGCCCGGCGCCCCGGCCCACCACTTCGGGTTGCGGCCGAGGACCATGGACGATCCCGGCTGCCACGACTCCACCAGCCACGGCCCCGCCGACACCAGGACGCCCGGGTCGAAGTGGTCGAACCCGTGGTTCCAGCCCACGCGCTCGGCGATGTGCGCGGGCAGCAGGTCGTCGAACAGCGACGCCCAGTCGGCGAACGGGGTGCGGAACACCACGGTGACGGTGCGCCCTGCATTGGAGCCGGTGACCGAGTCGATGTCGCGGTAGCCGCGGGTGGAGACGACCGAGTCCGGCGTGCCGTCGATGTCGAGGGCGCCGCCTTTCTGGGAGTCCCAGGCATAGGCGAAGTCGTCGGCGCTGATGGGGACGCCGTCGGACCACACCGCCCGGGGGTCGATCTGGTACACCACCGTCTGCGGATGGAGGTCGATCACCTCGGCGCTGTCGACGACGTTCGTGTCGAGCTGGGGCGTGAGCTGCGGCCCCACCCGGAACACCTGGGCCCACAGCGCGCTGGCCAGCATCCGCCCGGCGGGCGTGGCGCCGGCCACCGTGTGGTCGTTGAGCGTGGACGGGACCTGGTCGAGCGCCATGGTCACGGTCCCCCCGGCGACGGGCACCAGCCGGGGGGCGGTCGTGGTCGGCGAGCGGGTGCCCGCGGCGGTGCCCGGGGACGTGGCGCCGCACGCGGCCACCACCACGGTGGCGGCCACCACGGCGGCCGCACCCTTCACCCAGGACGTCGCCGGGCGCGGGCCACGGCGGCGTGCGCGCCCCACAGGTGGCTCCCGGTCGCCGGCCAGGCCGGCGGTCACTGCAGGCGGAGGGCCAGGGTCACGGTGGTGAAGGCGAAGATGATCGCCACGGTGATCGTGATGCGGTCGAGGTTCTTCTCGACCACGGTGGACCCGGCCGCCGCCTGGCCCACCGAGCCGCCGAACATGTCCGACAGGCCGCCGCCCTTACCCGAGTGCATGAGGATGAGGAACACCAGGGCCAGCGACACCAGGATGTGGATCACCACGATGGCGATCGTCAGCACGGAGGCCTCCTCGGGCGGGTGGGACCGGCCAACGCTACCAAAGGGCCCGCGCTCACCGGCCGGCGCCCACCACCGACGCCGTGGCCTGGACGATGGCGGCGAAGGTGGCGGCCTCGAGGCTCGCCCCCCCGACCAGGGCGCCGTCGACGTCGGGCTGGCCCATGAGCTCGGCGGTGTTCTCGGGCCGCACCGAGCCTCCGTACTGGATCCGCACCGCACCGCCGGCGTCGGCGCCCGCCAGCCCGCCCACCACGCCCCGGATGTGGGCACAGGCGCCCTGGGCATCCTCGGCGGTGGCCGTGCGGCCCGTGCCGATGGCCCAGATGGGCTCGTAGGCGATCACCAGGCCGGCCACCTGCTCGGGCGCCAGGCCCTGGAGGGCGGCCGTGGTCTGGGCGGTGAGGCGCGGCTCGGTCTCGCCGTCCTCGCGCTCCTCCTCGGTCTCCCCCACGCACAGCACCGGCGTCATGCCGTGGCGCAGCACCGCCCGGAGGGTGGTGGCCACGTCCTCGTCGGTCTGGCCGAAGAACTGGCGGCGCTCGGAGTGGCCCACGATCACGAGCGTCACCCCCAGCCGCGCCAGCATGGGCGGGGCCACCTCGCCGGTGAACGCCCCCTTGTCCTCGTGGTGGCAGTGCTGGGCGCCGAGGGCCACGGGGATCGACCGGTCCTCGATGACGGTCTGCACCGATCGCAGGCTGGTGAACGCCGGGTGCACCGACACGTCCACGGACGCCACGTCGGACGGCCCCAGCCGCAGTCCGAGGTCCTGCACGGTCCGGATGGACTGCAGGTGGTCGTGGTGCATCTTCCAGTTGGCGCTCACGAGGGGTCGCCGCCGCGCCCCGTTTCCGGCTGCCGCTGCCGCCGCCGCTGCCGCTGCTGCTGCTGCTGCCATCTCAGGCCACCGCCGGCACGTCAGGCGCTCCCGGCCCGTCGGGCCACCGCCGCCGCGTTGGACGCCCGCCGCAGGGCCGCCAGTCCGGGGAGGTCTCCGTGCTCGAGCAGCTCGAGCGACGCACCCCCGCCGGTGGACACCCAGCCGATGCGGTCCTCGAGGCCCAGGTGGTCGAGCGCGGCCACCGAGTCGCCCCCGCCCACCACGCTGAAGCCCCGGCCCTCGGCCACCGCCGTGGCCACCGTGTGCGTGCCGGCGGCGAAGCGGTCGTCCTCGAACACGCCCATGGGGCCGTTCCAGAAGACGGTCCCGGCCGAGCGCACCACGTCCGCGTAGGTGCCGGCGGTCTCCGGCCCGATGTCGAGGCCCCGCCATCCCCGGGGCAGGTCGGTCCCGAGCATGCGCACCTCGCCCTCACCGGGGGCGCCGCCGCCGATGGTGCCCCCCGGCGCCAGGGCCACCAGGTCCGTCGGCAGCAGGATGCGGTCGCCGCCCTCGGCCAGGACCGCCCCGCAGCGGCCCACGCTGCCGGCGTCGAGGAGCGAGGCCCCCACGTCGTGGCCCTGGGCGGCGAGGAAGGTGAAGGCCATCCCCCCGCCGACGAGCAGCTGGTCGACCTTGTCCAGCAGGGCCTGCAGCACGCCCAGCTTGTCCGCCACCTTGGCCCCGCCCACCACGGCCACGAACGGGCGGGCGGGGTCGTCGAGCAGGCCACCGAGGACCTCGACCTCGCGCGCCAGCAGGCGCCCGGCCGCCGACGGCAGGTGCGCCGGGGGCCCCACCACCGAGGCGTGCGACCGGTGCGAGGCGCCGAAGGCGTCGTTCACGTAGGCCTCGAAGCCGTCGACCAGCCGGTCGACGAAGGCGGGGTCGTTGGCCTCCTCCCCCGGGTCGAACCGCAGGTTCTCGAGCAGCGCCACCCCGGGCGCCAGCTCGGCGAGGCGGGCCCGCACGGGCGCCATGCCGTAGCGGGGGTCCACCGTGCCCTTGGGCCGGCCCAGGTGGGAGCAGGCGGTGACCTCGGCCCCCCGGTCGCGCAGCCACGTCAGCGTGGGCAGCGCCGCCCGGATGCGGAAGTCGTCGTCCACCACGACGTCGGCGGGGCCGCCGGGCCCGTGGGCCAGGGGCACGTTGAAGTCGACCCGCACGAGCACCCGCCGTCCGGCGACGTCGGGGAGGTCCTCCAGCACCGGCAACCCGGCGAGCGGCCCGCCGTGCGGCCGCGACACGCCGATCACACCCGCACCCGTCGTCCCATCGCGTTCAGGTCGCCGGGGGGCCGGCGGCCCCCAGCAGGACCACCAGGTCGACGAGGCGGTTGGCGTACCCCCACTCGTTGTCGTACCAGCCCTGCACCTTGACCAGGGTCGTGTCGTCGTCGACCGGCATGACCATGGTGAGGCCGGCGTCGAACGTGCACGAGGCGGCACTGCCCACGATGTCCGACGACACGATGGGGTCCTCGGTGTACACGAGGACCCCGGCCAGGGAACCGCTCGACGCCGCCGCCCGGAAGGCCTCGTTGACCTCGTCGACGGTCACGGCCCGCGGCACCAGCGCGGTGAAGTCGGTGATGGACCCGTCGACGACGGGCACGCGCAGGGCGGTGCCGTCGAGGCGGCCCTGCATGGCCGGCAGCACCAGCCCGGTGGCGCGTGCCGCGCCCGTCGACGCCGGCACGGTGTTCTGGGCCGCCGCCCGCGCCCGGCGCAGGTCCGCGTGCGGGAGGTCGAGGAGGTTCTGGTCGTTGGTGTAGGCGTGCACCGTCGTCATGAGGCCGTTCTTCACGCCGAAGGCGTCGTCGAGGACCTTCACCATGGGCACGAAGCAGTTGGTGGTGCACGACGCGTTCGACACCACCACGTGACGGGCCGGGTCGAACGACCCGTCGTTCACCCCCATCACGAAGGTGGCATCGGCGTCCTTGGCCGGGGCCGAGATGACGACGCGCCGCGCCCCGCCCTCGAGGTGGGCGGCGGCGTCGGCGCGGGCCGTGAAGCGCCCCGTCGACTCCACCACGACCTCCACGCCCAGCTCGCCCCACGGGAGCGCCTTGGGCTCGCGCTCGGCCAGGACGGCGATGCGCGCCCCGTCCACCACGATGTGGTCGCCCTCCGCCCGCACCTCGGCGCCGAAACGCCCGTGCGTGGTGTCGTAGCGCAGCAGATGGGCGTTGGTGGCCGCGTCGGTCAGGTCGTTGAGGGCCACCACCTCCACGTCGGCGCCCTGTTGGCGCGCGGCGCGCAGGAAGTTGCGCCCGATCCGCCCGAACCCGTTGATGCCCACTCGAACTGTCATCGGCCCTATCCGACCAGACGGCCGAGGGCTGCCGCCAGTCGTGCCGGGTCATGGGCCCGGCCGTTGGCCTTGGCCAGCGCCGCGGTGACCACCGGCACCCCCACGTCGCCCAGCGCGATGGCCGCCGGGTCGGCGAGCACCACGTCCACCGCGATCCCGTGGGCGACCAGGGCGGCCACGTGGGCGGCCACGTCGTAGCCCGCCGTCTCCTCACCCTCGGGGCGCAGGTTGGCCACGTACACCCGCCGCCCCGCGGACCGCCGGATCCCCTCGGCGATCCCGGGCACGGCCGCGGCCGCCAGCACGCTCGTGAACAGCGACCCCGGGCCCATCACCACCTGGTCGGCCCGCCGCAACGCCTCGATGGCCGCCGGCGGTGCCGGGGGGTCGGTCGGGACCAGCGACACCCGGCGGATGTGCGCGGTGCGCATGACGGCCGTCTGCCCCTCGACGTCGCCGGTGTCCGCCTCCGCCTTCAGCACGACGGGCTCCGAGGTGGCCGGGACCACCCGCCCGACCGCCCCCAGCAGGCGGGCGGCCTCGTCGAGGCCCTGTTGGGGGTCCCCGCAGGCGGCCAGCAGGCCGGCGATCACCAGGTTGCCCAGCGCGTGGCCGGCCAGCTCGTCGGCGTCGAAGCGCTGCTCGAAGGCCACGGCCAGGGGCGACCCCTCCTGGGCCAGGGCGACCAGGCACCTGCGGAGGTCGCCGGGGGGGATGATCCCGAACTGCCGGCGCAGTCGCCCCGACGACCCGCCGTCGTCGGCCACCGACACGATGGCGGTGATCTCCCCGGCGTAGCGGCGCACCGCGTGGAGGGTGGCGGCCAGCCCGTGGCCCCCGCCCACGGCCACCACCCGGGGCCCGGAGGCCCTCATCGGGCGACGTCCCGGTGTCGCGGCCGCCAGGTCCTCATCGGGCGATGTCCCGGTGGATGACGACGGCCTCGCTGCCCCGGGCCCGCAGCCGCTGCCCCAGCTCCTCGGCCAGGGCCACCGAGCGGTGGCGACCCCCCGTGCACCCCAGCGCGATGGTGAGGTACGACTTGCCCTCGTCCACGAAGGCCGGGAGCAGCGTCCCGACCAGGTCGTCCACCCGGTCCAGGAACGAGGGCGTGGCCTCCTGGCCCATGACGAAGTCGCGCACGGGCGCGTCGAGCCCGGACAGCGGCCGCAGGGCCTCGACCCAGTGCGGGTTGGGCAGGAAGCGGCAGTCGAAGACGAGGTCGGCGTCGAGGGGCAGGCCGTGCTTGTAGCCGAACGACACCACCGACGTGCGCATGCCGGGCTCGAAGTCGTCGCCGAACAGGTCGGTGACGCGCTGGCGCAGCTGGTTGACGTTGAGCTCGGCGGTGTCGACCACCACGTCGGCGCGCTCGCGGATGGGCTCCAGCAGACGGCGCTCGTCGGCGATGGCCTCGGCCACCTGGCGCTCGGGGATGGGGTGGCGGCGCCGGGTGCCCTCGAACCGGCGCACCAGCACGTCCTGGGGGGCGTCGAGGTAGACGAGCCGGACACGGTGCCCCCGGGCACGCAGGTCGTCGATGGCGGGGAGCGCCTCGTCGACCCGGGCCCCGCCGCCCCGGCCGATGACCAGGGCCACCCGCTCCTGGGTCGAGCCGGGCCGCCCCACGACGTCGGCCACCTCGGACAGCAGGGAGGGGGGCATGTTGTCGATCACGTACCAGCCGGCGTCCTCGAGGGCCGCCGCGGCCGTCGACCGCCCCGCCCCCGACATGCCGGTGATCAGCAGGTAGTCGCTCACGGCCCCGCCGTCGCGGGCGCCCGGCCCATCGGGCGCACGGGGCGCACGGGGTGCATGGGGCGCATCGGGTGCATGGGGTCCATCGGGTCCATCCTCCCCCACCGCGGCGCCGTCGGTGGGACACGGGGGCCCCCGGTGGCACCGACGCCGCGGCCATCGACTAGAACATCGCCATGCGGCGTCTCTCCGGGTCCACCATCGCGGTCATCGTCGGTGCGCTGGTGGCCGTCGGCATCGTGGTGTTCTTCCTGGTCGACCGGGGGCAGCCCATGTGCCAGGCCGAGGCCGACCGGGTGGCGGCCGCCATGGCGAACCCGCTCGGCCCCATGCCCTCGCTGTCGGGGCTGACGGCCAGGGACGCCTCGACGGTGCGCAGCTTCCGCAACGCCTTCACGGAGGCCTACGGCAAGCTGTCGGGCCCCGACAAGGTCGCCAAGCAGCAGGCCGTCCTCAAGCGCTGGAACACCTTCATCATCCCCCAGATGACGATCTCCACCCGGGCCGAGTACGGCTGCCGGTAGGACCGGGTCCCGGGCCGGCGGGCCCGGGGACGTCACCCCCGGCCCGGGACGTGGGCGCCACCCGACCGTCCCGCGGACCGTGGCGACAGGGTGTGCAGGTGGTCGTGCACGGCGGCCGCCACCGTGTCGGGCAGCCAGGGCAGCGCCTGCAGCTCCTGGAGCGACGCGCCGCGCACCGCCCGCACGCTCCCGAGCTCACGGAGCAGCCGGGCCCGGCGGGCCGGGCCCAGGCCGGGGACGCCCTCGAGCGCGCTGCGCGTCATGCGCCGCCCCCGCAGGTCCCGGTGGTAGCCGATGGCGAAGCGATGGGCCTCGTCGCGCACTCGTTGCAGGAGGAACAGCGCCTCGGACCCCCGCGCCACGACCACGGGGTCGGAGCGGCCGGGGACGAAGACCTCCTCGAACGTCTTGGCCAGGGCGGCCACGGGGATCTCCCCGGCCAGGCCCAGCCGTTCCAGCACCCGCACGCCCACACCGAGCTGTCCCTTGCCCCCGTCGAGGAGAAGGAGCTGGGGCGGGTAGGCGAAGCGCCGGGCCCGGGCGCTCCCGGCCACGGCGGGGTCCCCGGCGGGGTCCCCGGCGGGGTCGCCGGCGGAGTCGCCGGCGGTGACGGCCCGGGCCGCCACCAAGGCGGTGAGCCGGCGGGTCAGGACCTCCTCCATGGCGGCGTAGTCGTCGTTGCCCGGGACGTCGCGCAGCCGGAACCGGCGGTACTCGGACTTGCGGGGCAGCCCGTCCTCGAGGACGACCATCGAGCCCACGTAGTCCGTGCCCTGCAGGTGGCTCATGTCGTAGCACTCGATGCGCAGGGGGGCGTGCTCGAGCCCCAGGACCTCCCGCAGCGCCTCGAGGGCCCGCGCCCGGCTGTCGTGGTCGGAGGCCCGGCGCAGGCGGTGGCGGGCGAGCTCCTCACCGGCGTTGCGGGTCACCGTGTCGAGCAGCCCCCGCTTGCCGCCGCGCCGCGGCACCCGTAACGCCACCGCCGCGCCCCGGCGGTCCTCCAGGAAGGCCTCGTACACCTCGGGGGCGTCGGGCAGGTGGGGCACGAGCACCTGGCGCGGGACCTCGGGCGAGTCCGGTCCCTCGGTGCCCCAGCGCCGGGGGTCGCCGGCGCCCGACGTCCACCCCGAGCTGTCGCCCCCGCGCACCCGGGCGGTGTGGCGCGCCGCCGTGGGCGACGGGTCGGCGTCGCCGTAGAGCTCCTCGAGCACCCGGCCCACGAGCTGGGGCGGGGTCAGCTCCTCGACCTTGTCGACCACGAAGGCCCGCCGCCCCACCACCCGGCCCCGGCGCACGTGGAAGACGCACACGGCCGCCTCGAGGGGGTCCTCGTCGATGCCGACCACGTCGAGGTCCTCGGGCCGGTCGGTGACCACCTGCTGGCGCTCCAGCGCGGTGCGCAGGGTCTGGAGCCGGTCGCGCAGGCGGGCGGCGCGCTCGAAGTCGAGGTCGGCGGCGGCCTGCTCCATCTCGGCCACCAACCGGCGCTCCACGTCCTCGGTGTCCCCGGCCAGGAAGGCCATGAGGTCGTCCACCATCTGGCCGTAGCGGTCGTGGTCCACGGCGCCGATGCACGGGCCCGAGCAGCGCTCGATGTGGAAGAGCAGGCAGGGCTTGCCCATCTTGGTGTGGCGCTCGAGCTTGCGGTCCGAGCACGTGCGGACCTGGAACGTCCGCAGGAGGAGGTCGAGGGTGTCGCGGATGGCCCCCACGTGGGCGTAGGGGCCGAAGTAGCGCACCCCCGGCCGGCGCCGGCCCCGGACCACCGCCGCCCGGGGCCATTCGTCGGCGAGGGTGACCGCCATCGACGGGTAGGACTTGTCGTCGGCCAGGCGGATGTTGAAGCGGGGCCGGTGCCGCTTGATCAGGGCGTACTCGAGGAGGATGGCTTCCACCTCGTTGGCCACCTGGATCCACTCCACCCGGTCGGCGAGCGACACCATCTGCGCCGTGCGGGGCGCGAGGGTGGCCGGGTCGGCGAAGTAGTTGCTCACGCGGCTGCGCAGGGACTTGGCCTTGCCCACGTACAGGACCCTGCCCTCGGCGTCGAGGAACTGGTAGGAGCCCGGGGTGTCCGGGATCGACCCCGGGGACGGCCGCGTGCGCACACCTCCACTGTGCCGTACGGGCACGGGCCGTCGTGCAGAGCCGTACGGGCACGGGCCGCCGTGCGGAGCCGTACGGGCAGGGGCCGTCGTGCAGAGCCGTACGGGCACAAGCCGTCGTGCGGGGCCCGCGGTGCGGGCGCGGGCCCGACGCACCCCCTAGACTCGCAGTCGAGCGCCGGCCTGGTAACCCCGGCGTGCATACCGCTCCGAGGCCGACAACCCCGCGGATGGGCGACCAGGCTGTCCCCGCCGGCCGTGAATCGGAGTGCTCCCCGAAGGGAGTCCCACATGTTCCGGTTGCAGCGAGCGCTCCCCGAGCGCTACGTCGACGCGACACCCGACCAGCTGGCGGCGTGGATCCACGACGCCAAGGAGGCGCTCGGCGCGCGCCTTCTCGTCCTCGGGCACCACTACCAGCGTGACGAGGTGATGCGGTGGGCCGACGCCCGGGGCGACTCGTTCGGCCTGTCGCGCACGGCCGCGGCGCACCGCGACGCCGACGTCATCGTCTTCTGCGGTGTGCACTTCATGGCGGAGTCGGCCGACATCCTCACCGCCGAGCACCAGCAGGTGATCCTCCCCGACCTGAACGCCGGGTGCTCCATGGCCGACATGGCCGACATCGACGCCGTCGAGGAGGCCTGGGAGTCGATGGCCGCCGTCACCGACATCGAACGCGTGGTGCCGGTCACCTACATGAACTCGTCCGCCGCGCTGAAGGCCTTCGTGGGCCGCCACGGCGGCGCGGTGTGCACGTCGTCCAACGCCCGGGCCGTGCTCACGTGGGCCCTCGACCCTGGCGGCACCGGGACCGCCCAGGGCGACAAGGTCCTGTTCTTCCCGGACCAGCACCTCGGGCGCAACACGGGGTTCCAGCTCGGGTG
This sequence comes from Acidimicrobiales bacterium, assembly GCA_035531755.1. Taxonomy (NCBI): domain Bacteria; kingdom Bacillati; phylum Actinomycetota; class Acidimicrobiia; order Acidimicrobiales; species Acidimicrobiales bacterium. The sequence goes on from DATKSK010000040.1 coordinate 18,889, forward strand.
GGGTGACGCCGACATGCGGGTGTGGAACCCGCGTCTCGAGATGGGCGGGCTCAGCGACGCCGACGTCAAGGACGCCACCCTGCTGCTGTGGAAGGGGCACTGCTCGGTGCACCAACGCTTCCGGCCCGAGCACGTGGCGGCCTTCCGGGCCGAGAACCCGGCCGGCATGGTGGTGGTGCACCCCGAGTGCGCCCACGACGTGGTCGAGGTCGCCGACGCCGTCGGGTCGACCGACTTCATCATCCGGGCCGTGGAAGAGGCGCCCGCGGGGTCGGTCATCGGGGTGGCCACCGAGATCCATCTCGTGAAGCGGCTGGCGGACGAGCACCCCGACAAGACGGTGGTGTCGCTCGACCCGCTGGTGTGCCCGTGCTCGACGATGTTCCGCATCGACGCCGCCCACCTCTGCTGGGTGCTGCAGAGCCTCGTCGAGGGGACCGTGGTCAACCGCATCACCGTCGACGCCGACACCGCCGCCTGGGCGCGCGTGGCGCTGCAGCGCATGCTCGACATCACCTGACCGCCCGTTGTGACGGGTCCGGCCGAGGCGTCGTGCCCGTCGTCCCGGTCCGGGGCGAACGGCCACTCCTCGAACGCCGTCAGCCCGCCCGCCGCCGTTTGCCGGCCGACCCCGCCCGCGCCGTCCCCGCGCCCGTCGTGGGGGCGCGTCCGGTGCCCTTCTTCGCCGCCCCGGCGGGAGCACGGCGCGCCGCGGCGGGGGCCGGCGTGGCGGCCTTCTTCGCCGCCCCGGCGGGAGCACGGCGGCGTGCCGCGCTGCGGGCGGGCGCCTCGACGGCGTGCCCGTCGCGCGCCAGGACCGGCGCCAGCACGGCGCCCGTGTAGCTCGCCGCGATGGCGGCCACCTCCTCGGGGGTGCCCTCGGCCACGACACGCCCGCCGCCCTCGCCGCCCTCGGGCCCGAGGTCCACGATCCAGTCGGCCGTCTTCACGACGTCGAGGTTGTGCTCGATCACGATCACGGTGTTGCCCTGGTCCACCAGCCGCGACAGGACCTCGAGGAGCTTGCGCACGTCGTCGAAGTGCAGGCCCGTGGTGGGCTCGTCCAGGACGTACAGGGTGTGCCCGGTGGACCGGCGCGACAGCTCGGAGGACAGCTTCACCCGCTGGGCCTCGCCGCCCGACAGCGTCGGGGCCGGCTGGCCGAGGCGGATGTAGCCGAGGCCCACGTCCACCAGGGTCTGGAGGTGGCGGGCGATGGTCGGCTGGTTGGCGAAGAAGGCCAGGGCCTCCTCGCACGACATGTCGAGGACGTCGCCGATGTTCTTGCCCTTGAAGGTGACCTCGAGGGTCTCGCGGTTGTAGCGGGCACCCCGGCACACCTCGCACGGCACGTACACGTCGGGCAGGAAGTGCATCTCGATCTTGATCGTCCCGTCGCCGGCGCACGCCTCGCACCGGCCACCGCGCACGTTGAACGAGAACCGCCCGGGCTGGTAGCCGCGCACCTTGGCCTCGGGCGCCTGGCTGAAGAGCTTGCGCACGTGGTCGAACAGCCCGGTGTAGGTGGCGGGGTTCGACCGCGGCGTGCGGCCGATGGGCGACTGGTCGATGGCCACCACCTTGTCGACGTGCTCGACGCCGTCGATGGACCGGTGCTGCCCGGGCGTGGTGCGCGCCCGGTGGACCTGGGCCAGCATCGACTGGAGCAGGATGTCGTTCACGAGCGTCGACTTCCCCGACCCCGACACGCCCGTCACCGCCACCAGGCACCCCAGCGGGAACCCCACGTCGATGCCCTGGAGGTTGTGCTCGCGCGCGGCGCGCACCACCAGCTGGTCGCCCGACCCCTCCCGGCGCTTCCCGGGCACGGGGATCGACCGCTCCCCGGTGAGGTAGCGGCCCGTGACCGAGGCCTCGGTGCGCAGCAGGCCGTCGACGGGTCCGCTGTAGACGACCTCCCCCCCGTGCTCACCGGCCCCGGGGCCGATGTCCACCACGTGGTCGGCCTCGCGGATGGTCTCCTCGTCGTGCTCCACCACGATGACCGTGTTCCCGAGGTCGCGCAGGCGCACCAGGGTGTCGAGCAGGCGGCGGTTGTCGCGCTGGTGCAGGCCGATGGACGGCTCGTCGAGCACGTAGAGCACGCCCACCAGGCCCGACCCGATCTGGCTGGCGAGCCGGATGCGCTGCGCCTCGCCGCCCGACAGCGTCGAGGTGCCCCGGGCCAGCGACAGGTAGTCGAGCCCCACGTCGAGCAGGAACGTGAGCCGGGCCCGCACCTCGCGCAGCACCCGGTCGGCGATGAGGTGGTCGCGCTCGGTCAGGTCGAGGGCCTCGACCTCGGCGGCGGCGCGCGTGATCGACAGGCTGCACAGCGCGTGGATGCTCAGCCCGCCCACCGTGACCGCCAGCGACTCGGGCTTGAGGCGCGCCCCGCCGCACGCCGGGCAGGGGATCTCGCGCATGAACGTCTCCGCCCACTGCCGCACCGACTCGGAGTCCGAGTCGCGGTGGCGCCGCTTCAGCCAGGGGACGATCCCCTCGAAGTGCGACGTGAACGACCGCTGGCGCCCGTAGCGGTTGCGGTAGCGGACGTGCACCTGGCGCTGCCCGGAGCCGAACAGGAGCACCTTGCGGTCCTTGGCCCGCAGCTTCTCCCAGCGCGTGGCGGTGCTGAACCCGTAGTCGTCGGCCACGGCCTCCACGATGCGGTCGAACCATCGGCTGTGGCCCCCCGTCCACGGGGAGATGGCGCCGTCGTCGAGCGACTTGGCGGGGTCGGGCACGACCAGGTCGGGGTCCACCTCGAACTGCGTGCCGAGCCCGTCGCACGCCGTGCAGGCGCCGTAGGGGGAGTTGAAGGAGAAGTTGCGCGGTGCGGGCTCCTCGAAGGACAAGCCGCAGTGCGTGCACGCCAGGTGCTCGGAGAACGTGATCGGCTCCTCGGCTCCGTCGTCGCCGATCACACCGATCTCCGCCACGCCGTCGGTGAGGCGCAGGGCGGTCTCCATGGACTCGGTCAGCCGCTGGCGGATGTCGTCGCGGCGCACCAGCCGGTCCACCACCACCTCGATGGTGTGCTGCTCGTAGCGCGCCAGGCCGAGCGCGGCGCGCTCGGACAGCTCGACGGTCTCCCCGTCCACGCGGGCCCGGGCGAACCCCTGCTTGGCCAGGTCGTCGAGCAGGGCCTCGTACTCGCCCTTGCGCCCCCGCACCACGGGGGCGAGCACCTGGAACCGGGTCCCCTCGGGCAGGTCGAGGATGCGGTCCACGATCTGCTGGGGCGTCTGGCGGGCGACGGGACGGCCGCACGTCGGGCAGTGGGGGCGCCCCACGCGGGCGTACAGCAGGCGCAGGTAGTCGTAGATCTCGGTGACGGTGCCCACGGTGGAGCGGGGGTTGCGGCTCGCCGACTTCTGGTCGATGGAGATGGCCGGGGACAGTCCCTCGATGAAGTCGACGTCGGGCTTGTCCATCTGCCCGAGGAACTGGCGGGCGTAGGCGGACAGCGACTCGACGTAGCGTCGCTGGCCCTCGGCGTAGATGGTGTCGAAGGCGAGCGACGACTTGCCCGACCCCGACAGCCCGGTGAACACGATGAGCTGGTCGCGCGGGAGGTCGAGCGACACGTCGCGCAGGTTGTGCTCGCGCGCCCCGCGGATCACCAACCGATCGGCCATCGGGGCGAGGATACCGGGGGTGCGCGGGGCCGCAGACAGGGCCGGTCCTCGGCCGCGTCAGACGGCCCGGACGGGCACGGGCGCGGCCCCGGGGGCACCCGGGACGTCACCCGCCTCGGCCAGCGCCAGGCGCAGCTCGGCGATGTCGTCGCGCAGGAGCGCGGCCTCCTCGTAGCGCAGCTCCGACGCCGCCAGGCGCATCTCCTGCTCGAGGCGCACCACCAGACGCTGCAGCTCGTCGACGGGCAGCTCGCCGAGGTCCGCCATCTCATCGGCGGCGCTGACGCGCCCGCCCACGCCCCGACCCCCGACCCCGTCGCGCCGGGGCCCGCGCCCCGCCCGCACCTGGGCGCCGGGCCGGGCCCGGCCCCCGCGGCTCCCCCGCCCGGGCCCGGTGGGGGCACCGCCGGCGGGCCGGATGCGGGCCAGGATGTCGGTGACGGCCTTGCGCACCGTGGTGGGGTCGATGCCGTGCTCGGCGTTGTAGGCCTGCTGGATGGCCCGGCGGCGCTGGGTCTCGGAGATGGCCTGCCGCATGGCGTCGGTGATGGTGTCGGCGTACAGCACGACCAGCCCGTCGACGTTGCGCGCGGCGCGCCCCATGGTCTGGATGAGCGACGACGCCGAGCGCAGGAACCCGGTCTTGTCGGCGTCCAAGATGGCCACCAGCCGGACCTCGGGGAGGTCGAGGCCCTCGCGCAGGAGGTTGATCCCCACGAGCACGTCGTACTCGCCCAGGCGCAGGTCGCGCAGCAGCTCGATGCGGGTGATGGTGTCGATGTCGGAGTGCAGGTAGCGCACCCGGACGCCCAGCTCGAGCAGGTAGTCGGTGAGGTCCTCGGCCATCTTCTTGGTGAGCGTGGTGACGAGCGACCGGCCCCCGGCCTCCGACGCCTCGTGGATGCGTTCGAGGAGGTCGTCGATCTGCCCCGTGGTCGGCCGGACCACGACCTCGGGGTCGACCAGGCCGGTGGGGCGGATGACCTGCTCGACCACCTGGCTCGACACGTCGAGCTCGTAGGCGCTCGGGGTCGCCGACAGGAACACGACCTGGCCCACCCGCTCCATGAACTCGTCGAAGGTGAGCGGGCGGTTGTCGAGCGCCGAGGGCAGCCGGAAGCCGTGCTCCACCAGCGTCGCCTTGCGGGACCGGTCCCCCTCGAACTGGCCGTGGATCTGGGGGACGGCGACGTGGCTCTCGTCGATGACGGTCAGGAAGTCCTCGGGGAAGAAGTCGAGCAGGGTGTGGGCCGGCTCACCGGCGCGCCGGCCGTCGAGGTGGCGGCTGTAGTTCTCGATGCCGTTGCACACACCCACCTCGGCCAGCATCTCGAGGTCGTGCTCGGTGCGCAGCCGCAGCCGCTGGGCCTCGAGCAGCTTGCCCTGGGCCTGCAGCTCGCCCAGGCGCTGCCCGAGCTCGGCCTGGATGGAGTCGACGGCGCGCCGCATGGTCTCGTCGCCGGCCACGTAGTGGGTGGCGGCGAACACCACCAGCTCGTCGATGTCCTCCCCGGTGTCGCCGGTGAGCGCGTCGAACCGACGGATCCGCTCGACCTCGTCGCCGAAGAGCTCGATGCGCACGGCCTGCTCCTCGTACACCGGGTGCAGCTCGACGGTGTCGCCGCGCACCCGGAAGTGGCCGCGGGTGAGCACGGCGTCGTTGCGGTCGTAGTGCAGGTCGACGAGGCGCCGCAGCAGGTCGCGCTGGTCGACGGTGTCGCCGGGGCGCACCGCCAGGATCCGCTGGCTGTACTCCTCGGGCGAGCCCAGGCCGTAGATGCACGACACCGAGGCCACCACGATGACGTCGCGCCGCAACAGCAGGCTCGAGGTGGTGGCGTGGCGCAGCCGGTCGATCTCGTCGTTGATGGACGAGTCCTTCTCGATGTAGGTGTCCGAGGACGGCAGGTACGCCTCGGGCTGGTAGTAGTCGTAGTAGGAGACGAAGTACTCGACCCGGTTGTCCGGGAACAGCTCCTTCAGCTCGGCGGCCAGCTGGGCGGCCAGCGACTTGTTGGGCTCGATCACCAGCGTCGGGCGCTGGGCCTGCTCGATGGTCCAGGCGATGGTGGCGGTTTTGCCGGAGCCGGTGATGCCGCGCAGGGTCTGGAAGCGGTCCCCGGCGGCGATCCCCGCCGACAATTGCTCGATGGCGCGGGGCTGGTCGCCCGCCGGGCGCAGCGGGGTCACCACCTCGAGACGGGTCACCACCCGATGGTACCGGGGGGGTGTGTCGCCTCCTGCGGGTCGATCGCACGCACCGACCGTGGGTCGCTCGGGGCCATACCCCCATTGGGGGTAGTCGTCAGAGCGACCCGGGCCCGGCGACGAGGGACCGGGGCGCCGGGGCCGTCAGCGCGGCGGTCGGGGGAAGGATCGCAGCGACGCCCACACCCGGTCGACCTCGGCGACCAGGTGGGCCCGGTCCGACGAGTTGTCGATGACGAAGTCGGCCCCCCGGCGGCGCTCCTCGCGGGTCGCCTGCACCGCCATGCGGGCCTCGGCGTCCTGGCGGGAGAAGCCGCGCTGGCCCACCAGGCGCTGCAGGGCCACGTCGGCCGGGCAGTCGACCACCACGACGGCGTCGAGCGACAGCAGGTCGCGGTGGGCCGGGGTGAGCAGGGGCACGTCGAGGACGACCACCCGGTCGGTCCCCGCCACCGCCGCCCGGCGCTCGGCCATGACCGCGGCGATGGCGGGATGGGTGATGGCGTTGAGCGCGGCCAGGGAGTCGGGGTCGGCGAAGGCCAGCGCGGCCAGGGCGGGCCGGTCGATGGTGCCGTCGCCGGCCACGATCCCGGCACCGAAACGGTCGACCAGGGGCCGGTAGGCGGGGCCGCCGGGGGCGACCACCTCGCGGGCGATGCGGTCGGCGTCGACGAGCACCGCGCCCCGCTCCACCAGGAGTTCGCCCACCGTGGACTTGCCCGACCCGATCCCGCCGGTGAGCCCGACGGCCAGCACGCGCCTACCCCACCGGATGCGGCGCCCCGCCCCGACGCAGTCCGCGCCCGGTGCGCACCGCCCGGGCCACGGCCTCGTCGACCAGGGCGTCGAGGGTCCCCGCGGCGGTGGCCTCCCACGACAGCCCGGCGGCACGGGCACGCGCCCCGCGCCCCAGGCGGGCACGCAGCAGGGGGTCGACGAGCACGGTCCGCAACGCCTCGGCGACGGCCGCCACGCCGCCGGGGCGGCCGGGGCGCGTCCGGGGAGTGCCCACGTCGACGAGGAGGCCGCTCACCCCGTCCTCCACGGCGTCGCGGTGCCCGGCGATGCGCGACGCCACCGCCGGGGTGGCGCAGGCGCCGGCCTCGCTGATGGTCATCCCCCACCCCTCGCGCTGCGAGGTGCTCGCCAACACCCAGGCGCGCCGGTACACGTCGAGCAGGGCGACGTCGTCCATGTACCCCGGGAGGTCGATCCACCCCTCGGCGCCGGCGGCGCGCCGGTACGCCTCGAGGCGCGCCCGCTCGTACCCCTCCCCCACGATCACGGCGCGCAGCCCCGGCACGCGACGGCGCACGGCCACCAGCGCGTCGATGAGGAGGTCGAAGCGCTTCACCGGGACCAGCCGGCCGACGGCGGCCACGAGGGGCTCGGGTGAGCGGTCCCCGCCAGGGGTGAAGAGGCGGTCGATACCGGGCGGCACCACGCTCACGCGGGACCGGCGCAGCCCGAGCATGGCCACGATCTCGTCGCGCGACGACTGCGACAGCGTCACCACGCGCGTCCGCCGGTACAGCGGCGGCGCCAACCGGCGCTCCACCAGGTCGCCGAGGCGCGCCCGTCCGGGTCGCAACACCATCTGCCACATCTCGGCGTGCACGTGGTGCAGGAAGACGACGCGCGGGCACCGGGCCCACAGCGGCGAGAAGAACGGCATGCCGTTCCAGATCTCCACCAGCCCGTCAGGCCGCCCGCCGCGGCCGGCCAGGCCGCTCAGGACGCTGCGGGGGAACACCGAGTACCGCCGGCCCCTGCGCAGGACGTGGTAGCCGTCGCGCTCGGCCCGCGCCGGCTGGCCGGCGGCGGTCGACGTCCGCAGGGTGACGTCGAGGCCGGCATCGGCCCACAGCGACGCCACGTGGTGGGCATGGCGCTCGGACCCGCCCGCCTCGGGGTCGTCCAGGTCGCGCCAGGCCAGGATCTGCACCCGCCGTACCCCGACGTCCAGGGCCCGCGCCACCACGTCGTCGACGGTGGCGGTCCCGGGCCCGGGCAGCAGGACGAGCCCCCCGCCGTCGGCGCCCCCCGCCTCGTCGGTCGCGGCCATCGCCGCCCCTCGCCGATGATGGACCTCGGTCACGCCGTCATCCCTCCCGCCCGCTCGCCCACCGTAGCGGGGGGCGTGACAACCCGTGCCCCCCGGACCTCGGGCGTCCCCGGGGCACGCCGGTGCCACGGGGCGCGACGTTCACGACAGGGGCCCCGCCAGCGCGCCGGCGGGGCCGGCCCGGCGTCGGGCCGTCTGGCGGTGGGCGACCACGAAGCACAGGGCCATGGTGCCCGCCAACCCCACCTGCACGAAGAGGTCCGCCCGGGCGGTGCTCGTGTAGCGGCCCCCGGCCAGCGCCGCCGCCGCCACGAGGGCGCCGGTCCCGGCGGCGAGCACGGCGACCACCCAGCGCCACCCCACGCCGAGCAGGTACACGGCCAGCACCACGGTCACCGACAGCAGGATCATGGCGAGCACCAGCGTGGAGAACGCCGAGGCCGCCGCCGTCAGCCGGTGGCCGAACACCAGGCCGAGGAGCCGGCGGGGGACGAACACCGCCGCCACGAGCAGCACGGTGCAGGGCAGGGACAGCACCAGGAAGGTGTGGCCCAGCTGTCTGAGGGCGTGCAGGCCCTGCTGGTGGCGGATGGTGGCCTCGGGCAGGAGGTAGTTCACGAGGACGAGCGCGCCGAACACGAGCGCCTTGGCCGGGACCGAGATGGCCGCGTAGGAGCCGGAGTGGTGCGGTGCCTTGCTCCCGAGCAGGATGACGTCGGCGTTCTGCAGGACGGCCAGCAGCACGAGGCTGCCCAGCGCGGTCAGGACGTCGGCCAGCAGGTCCTTGCCGCCGTGCACCGACAGCGCCACCGCCCCGCCGGTGGCCTCCACGCCGATCTCGGGGATCTCCTCGGCGGGCGCCTCCCGGGTGATGTCGGGGGCACGCGCCAGGGCGCGGGCCGCGCTCAGGCGGGCGTGGGTGGCGGTGACCAGCTCGGCGATCAGGATGCCGAGGGCGGCCCCCTCGATGCCGAGCTCGGCCGCCATGCCGATGGTGAGGGCGCAGCGCATGGTCGCCTCGAGCACGAGGTTGACCGACAGGTGCAGGTAGTCGCGCCGCACCTGCAGCAGCCCCCGGTCGATCGACACCAGGATCCACACCCCGCCGGCGGTGAGGATCTCGGCCACGCCGCTCGGGCCGCGCAGGTTCAGGGCGTGGGCCACGGGCACCCGCAGCAGCCACATCGCCACGGCCATGCCCAGCAGCGACACCTCGCCGATGCGGTGGATGCGCGCCACCCAGGGCTTGATGCGCCCCCCGAGGCCGCGGGCCTCCCAGGCCGAGGCCCGCCGGACCACCCCCACCAGGAGCGCCGAGCCCGGCATCGACACCACCAGGAACAGGCCGAGCAGGACGATCAGGGTGCCGTAGCCGCGCGTGGTGAGCACGTGGGCCACGAACACGGTGGTGAGGAGGCTGACGAGGCCCACCAGCGCCGCCGCGATGGCCAGGGGGATGGCATGGCGGATGGCGGAGCCCGCCTCGGCGGCGTCGGAGCGCGCCTCGCCACCCTCGTCGGGCTCGGGGTCGGGGGTCGTCGGCGGCGGTGCGCCGGGCGGCACTAGGAGACGCCGCTACCCGTGACGGCCGCCACCCGCCGGGGGACGACCGGCGCGTCACGGCCGGTGCCGGCGTCGCCGGGCGACCCCGCCTTCTCCTCGTGGTACACCTCGTCCACGTTCACCGACCAGATGTCGTGCCCGGCGCCGTCCACGATGTTCTCGACC
>DATKSK010000041.1 GCA_035531755.1 Acidimicrobiales bacterium
CATCTGCCCCGCGACCGTCGCGAACGAGGTGCCGCTCGTGTACCCGCCGAGCGAGACCGTGACCGGTGCGCTGAGCGCCGCGGTGTAGGCCTCGAGGATGTCGTTGTAGCCCGTGTAGGCGCTGCCCCTGGTGGCGTCGTACTGGATCGTCGGGATATTGCTGAGGTTCGAGGACTGCGTCCAGCTCGAGGCGCCCTTGACCTTGTACCAGGTCTGGATCTGGCCGGTGTAGCTGGTCTCCCAGTTGGCGTGGAGGATGATCTCGTTCCACGCGCCCTGGACGAACGCGCCGATCGGGATCGCGTACTGGCCCGGCAGGCAGGTGTACGTCGTGGTGCTCTTGCAGTTGGCGTCCGCGTTGGAGCGGATCACGCAGCCGGGGCTCGTGGTCGCGTGGTTGCTGCAGGCGCCGGTCTCGAGCGCGAGCGTGACGTGGTCGGGGTGCAGCTGCAGCGAGATCGGGGCGCCGTCCACGTTCTGGAAGTGGAGCTCCGCGATCTCGATCCCGTTGAACGCCCGGTTCGGGATGCTCCAGCCCTTGGGGACGTAGACCATCATCCCGTAGTAGCCGTCGGCGCCGATCGCGAGCGGCTTGCTCGCGCTGATCACGTCACAGGCCTCGAGGGGGTAGGTCGAGGGGCTCGGATCGGTCGGCAGCGAGAACAGGTAGGACGACTGGCCGGTGAGCGGCTGGTTGGTCGGGTCGTAGGTGGCCGTCCCGCGGTAGCGCGGTGACTTCGACGGCGTGGTCGGCGCGCACTGCGCGTTCTGCCACGGCGTGCCCCTCAGCGAGCTCTGCGTGATGGCGCCGCTCATACCGATGCCGTAGCCGGGCGTGGGGGTCGGCGTCGGGGTCGGCGTCGGGGTCGGGGTCGAAGAGAGAATCGGGCTCGTAGCCTGGTTCGTCCCCGGGTCTGTCGACCTCGCAGCTGGACCGCTCGCCCCGACCGCGCTGCCCGACGTCTCTCCGACCTGCGCTGCGCCGGCCGTGACCACCGTTCCGGACGATCGCGTCGCGACGTCCGGCAGCGAGGCGGCCGCGTCGGTGGCAGGCTGGGCAGCCGGCGTCGGAACGTCCGTTCCCGGGCCACCGGGATCGTGTCCCGACGCGCCGACAGGTTGACCCGTGACCTTGGGAGACGCCGACCCGGTGGCGCCTGCGTCGGCGCCGGGCGCCGATCCCCGGGGGGGTGCCTGGGGTGCCCGGGGGGCGCCCTGGGGTGCCGGCGGCGGTACCCCCGCCACCCCGGACGCCGCTCCGGCATCGCTCACCGATGCCGGGGAGGACGGTGCCGGTCCCTTCGGGGCCGTCGTGGAATCGGGGCGCGCCGAGGACCTCGTTGCCTGGGGCCCCGTGTCGGCGACCGTCGAGAACGCATGAGCGAAGCCGTCGTCGGGATTGGGAACGTTGCCGTGCCTCCGCCCCGCACGGGGTTCCTCGGGTGTGACGGCCGCCAGAAGGGGGCTGTCGATCGGGCTCACGACACGCCTCCGAGCATTCCGATGATGCTGTGGACGTACGCAGTGGTCTCGCCGTACGGCGGGACCCCGCCGTACCGGGCCACCGCCCCGGGGCCGGCGTTGTAGGCGGCGAGGGTGAGCGGGACGGACCCCCGGTACTGCTGGAGGTAATTGCCGAGCAGCCGAGCGGCACCGTCGACGGCTTGCGCGGGGTCGAGCGGATCGACGCCGAGACCACGGGCCGTCGACGGCATGAGCTGCATGATCCCCTCGGCGCCGGCAGGGCTCACAGCACCGGCGTTGTACCCCGACTCCTGCTTGGCCACCGCGGCCAGGAGCGATGCGGGCACGCCGTGTCGTGCCGCCGCCGACGTGAACAGGGCCACGAGGTTGGCGGGCACCCCCAGGCTCGCGGGGATGGCACCCGACGCGCCGGGCGTCGACAGGCCCGGGTCGGTGGAGGCCGGCAACACACGGCGGATGGCACTGGGCTGCCCCACCGCCTGGATCTGGACGCTCGTGCCGTGGTGAGGCGCGTCGATCATCTGCCCGTTCCCGACATAGATGCCGACATGACCCGGACCGCCCGCGCCGGGCTCGAAGAAGACCAGGTCACCAGGTTGGGCATCGGCGATGCTGGCCACCGGCGTCCCGATGGTGGCCTGCTCCTGGCTCGTGCGGGGAAGCGAGATCCCGAGGTCGCCGTAGACGCGCTGGACGAGCCCCGAGCAGTCGAGGCCCTTCGCGGGGTCCGTGCCGCCCCACTGGTACGGCACGCCGAGATACTGCTCGGCGTCGGCGACGATCGACGCGCCGGTCACACCCGAGCCGGCTCCCGTCGCGCCCGTTCCCCCACCGGAGAGCCCGAGAAGGGTCGCCGAGGGGGTGAGGGCCGTGCCCGTCGTGGCGGCGGAGGTGGCTGGACTGGTGGCGGGACTGGTGGCGGGACTCGTGGCGGCCGCCAGGGCAGCATTGGCGTTGGAGAGCACGTCGGCGAACTCGCCGGTCGCCGCAGCCTGCTGCAGCGCCGGACCGATCGACGAAACGGCGGCGTCGACGGCCTGCAGCCGGGCGACGATCACCGAGGAATCGATGGTGCTCACGCGAGTGCTCCCGTGCCCCGGCGAGCCTCGGCCGCGCCGACATCTGCGAGCCACCCGGCAATCGCGGACTCGTCGATGGCTGCCATCTCGGCCCGCTGCTCCTCGACGCGCCACTCGGCGCGCCGGCGCTCGTCGAGGTTCTCGAGCGCGGCCACGCGCTGGGCGGCGACAGCCCAGTCGGCATGACGGGCCGTGACATCACCAGACGCGATGACAACCACGTGCAGTGCCGCCACCACGGCTGACGCCCGTCGCTCGGCCTCGTCGCGATCGCGGCGGAAGGAGGTGAGATCCTGCTGTCCGGGCTCCGATTCGAACGCTTCGTACCACGCCAGCGCCCGTCGGTGGTTGCGCCTGGCGCGCTCGAGCTCGCGATTCGCCAGGCTGAGGGCGATCCCGGCAGCTTCCTCTTGGATCCGTCGCACTCGGAGCACGGTCTCGAGAGCGAAGTGATAGCGCTTCATGCCGGCACCGCCTCGGGAGCGACATCGGACGCGAGCACGTCGGCCAGTGCCGTCCAGGACTCATCGGCGCGGGCAGTCTCGGTGATGTCTTGGCACAGGAATCCGTCGATCTGCTCCTTCTGCCTGACAGCGCGGTCGACGAGCGGATTGGAGCCCGTGACGTAGGCGCCGATCTCGATGAGGTCCTTGGCCTCACGGTATGCGGCCAGCAGGCGGCGGATCTCGCTGGTCAGTGACCGCTGCTGGCGCGTGAGGATGGCCGGCTCGACGCGCGAGATCGACTCGAGTACTTCGATGCTGGGGAAGTGGTTGGCGGTCGCCAACCGTCGCGACAGGACGATGTGGCCGTCGAGGAGAGAGCGGGCGGAGTCGGCGATCGGCTCGTTCATGTCGTCGCCTTCGACGAGGACCGTGTAGAGGCCGGTGATGCTTCCGGTCTCTGCCGCGCCGGCACGCTCGAGGAGCCTGGGCATGAGCGTGAACACCGAGGGTGGGTACCCGCGCGTCGCCGGGGGCTCGCCGGCCGACAGTCCGACCTCTCGTTGCGCCATGGCGAAGCGCGTCAGGGAGTCCATCATCAAGACGACGTCCTTGCCCTGGTCGCGGAACCATTCCGCGATCCTCGTGGCAGTGAACGCCGCCCGGATCCGGACGAGAGCCGGCTCATCGGAGGTGGCGACGATCACGACCGAACGGGCAAGACCCTCCGGCCCGAGGTCGCGCTGGATGAACTCGTTGACCTCCCGCCCCCGCTCGCCCACCAGCGCGAGCACCGACACCGATGCGTCGGTCCCGCGAGCCACCATCGAGAGCAGGCTCGACTTGCCGACACCCGATCCGGCGAAGATGCCGAGCCGCTGGCCGCGGCCGCAGGGAATGAGGGTGTCGACGGCCTTGATCCCGAGCGCCAGTTGGCGGTCCACCAATTCGCGTCGCAAGGGGTGGGGGGGAGCCCCGTCGATGCCGATCTCCTGCCATTCCGACAGCATCGGTCGGTCGTCGATGGGCCGGCCCAAACCGTCGAGCACCCGGCCGAGCAAGCCCTCCCCGACGACGACGGGCAGGGGCCGTCCGAGTGCCTCGACCGTGTCGCCGTAGCGCACGCCGCTCACGTCGCCCAGCGGCATGCAGGCGAGAGCCGATCCCTGGACCGCCACCACCTCGGCGTCGAGGACCCCGCCCCCCCGCCAGATCCGCACCGCCTCACCGACGGCCGCGGCGACGCCTTCGACCTCGATGCGCAGGCCGACCATGCGGGTGACCCGGCCGGTGCGTCGCGGTGCTACCGCCGCTTGCAACGATGCGTGCAGAGGGTGCGGAACCGTGGTCATGCCGGCCCCCCCGTTCCCTGTCCGACGGACGTGATGAGGGCCCGGGCCCGCTCCATGGCCGGGCCGATCTGGGCGTCGATCCGGCACGGCCCGGCGTCGACGACGCAGCCCCCGACTTCCACGTCGGGGTCGACGACCACCTTGACGGTGGCGTCGGGAACGAGCGTCTGCAGCTCATCGGGGGTGATGGCGTCGTCGGGGTGGAGGCGCACCACGAGGTCCTCACCCCGCGGTACGAGCGCCACGGCCCGTTTGACGGCCTCGATGCTCACGGACGGCGTGAAGCTGATCTCACGGCCGAGGAGCGCCTCGGCCAGCTCGAACGCCAGCGCCACGGCCTCGTGCTGCGCCTGTGCCACCGCCGCCTCGCGTTGCAGGCTCGCCGACGCCGCCGCGGTGATGAGGGCGGCGGAGAGGCTGATCGCTCGCTCCGCCCTCGCCGCCTCGAGACCGGCGGCGGCGGCGGCGAGCCCCGCCTCGTACCCCTCCTGGTAGGCAGCCGCCCGTTCGCTGACGAAGGGGTCGACGGCCGGCGGCATGCTCCCGCTGGGGTCGAGCGCTTGGTGGCCGAAGGTCTCGGCGGCCGCCTGACGGCCGGCCTCGCCTCGCAGCACGCGGCTCATGACGCGGCTAGACGAACTCATCGTCACCCCTGGCCAGCACGATCTCGCCTGATGCCTCGAGCTCCCGGACGATCTTGACGATGGCGCTCTGGGCGGTCTCGACCTGCGACACCCGCGTGGGCCCGAGGAGGTCGACTTCCTCCAGGACGTCCTGCGCGGCGCGCTCGGACAGATTGCGGAGGAACTTGTCGCGAAAACCGTCCGGGACCGTCTTGAGTGCGGTGGCAAGATCCTTGGGGACGACGTTGCGCAGAATTCGCTGGAGCGTCCGGTCGTCGAGGTTGGCGATGTCGTCGAAGACGAACATCTCGTTGCGGATCTGCTCGGCCAGCTCTGGGTCGCTCTGCTCCAGCTCGGCCAGGATCTGTTGCTCCGACGCGCGCTCGGTCTGATTGAGGATGGCCACGATGGACGCCACACCGCCGGTCTCGTTGGCCGTGGTCACTCCGGTCCGCAACACAGCAGCCAGCTTCTGCTCGAGGAACTCGGCGACCTGCTGGACGACGTCGGGTGAGATCCGCCCCATGGTGGCGATCCGCCGTGCAACCTCGCTCCGTGTCGATTCCTCGAGCTTGGCGATCACGTTGGCGGCAGAGTCCGCCGGCAGGTGCGACAGGACGAGGGCGACGAGCTGGGGATGCTCGTTCCCCACGAAGCTGGCGATCTGCTGGGGATCGATCCGGTGGAGAAAGGAAAGGGGGTGCGAGTAGCTCGCTTGCACGAAGCGGTCCAGGACCTCCTCGGTCTTGGCGCTGCCGAGGCGCTCCCGGAGGAGCTTCCGGGCGACGTCCACGCCACCCTGCCCGACCTGGACGGTCGCCGTGGCATGCGTGGTGAACTCGTTGAGCACACCGCGCACCTCGTCGACTGCGAGAGTCGGGAGCGTGGCCAACGTCGACATGAGGTCGACGACTTCCTGTTCGCTCATGACCCTGAGCACCTTGGCAGCCCGACTGCTGTCGAGCTGCGCCAACACGACCGCCGCCTTCTGGGATCCGGTGAGGGTGGGCATTGTCAGCTACTCAACGTCTTCGTGTCCGACAGCCACGAGCGCAGCATGGTGGCGACGTCGTCGGGCTGGCTGTCGATGAAACGGTTGGCGTCGACCGCCTCCCGGGAGGACAGCACGTCGGGGACGACCGCCGGAAGCTGCCCGGTCGGCTCGTCGGCCCACGAGCGCGACAACGCGGCGAGCTCGGAGGGGCCCAGCACCTGAGCCGGCTGGGCGCGCCGCGCCTTGCGGGCGGAGCGCCACAGCAGGAACAGTGCGATGGCGATCACCAGGAAGACGACCCCGGTTCGGATCAGCGACGTCATGGCCTGCTTCTGTGCGGCCGTGGCCCCGGCCGCGGCGGCCTTGGCCGCCTGTTGGGCGCCGACGGTGTCGAAGGGCATCGAGCTGAAGGCCAGCTGATCGCCGCGGGCCGCGTCGATGCCGGCGGCGGCGGCCACCCCACCCTGCAGGGCGGTGAGGCTGAGTCCCTTGGGGATGGCCTTGGAGTTCACCAGCACCGCCACCGACTGGTTGACGACGGTCCCCGGCGCCTGTTGGACGGTCTTGGTCTCCTGGTTCGTCTCGCACGTCTGCGTGTTCTGCGTGTTGACGTAGTTGCCGTTACCGGTGCCCGTCGTGGCCCCACCGGGGGTCGTGGTCACGGTGGCCGGCGTGGTGGTCACGGTCCCCGCGGGCCCGCCCGGTGGCGTCCCGCTGCCCGTGTACGACTGGTTGCTCTGCGACGTCTGGGTGCAGAAGCTCTGCGGCTGGCCCGTCGGGCCCGGGATGATGTTCTGGGTCGTGGTGGAGACCTGGTCGTAGGAGAGCGTGGCGTTGACCTGGACATCCGCATTGCTCTGCCCCAGGGCGGCGGCCAGGTACGCCTCGACCTTGGCTTGCACCCCCTGGTCGTAGGCGTCGGTCTGGCTGTTGGCGCCGCCTTCGCCCTGGGAGACGCCGGGCCCGGCAAGGAGGTTCCCGTTGGAGTCGGCCACCGTGACGCCGCTCGACGGCAGGTTGGGGATGCTCGAGCCGACGAGGTGGACGATGGCCTGGACCTCGCCGTCGGTGAGCGTCTGGCCGGCTCGCATGGTCACGAGCACCGACGCCCCCGTCGGGGAGTTGTTGCTCAGCGCGAAGTCCTGATTGGCCGGCATGGCGATGTTCACCTGCGAGCTGGTCACGTTCTGAATCGAGTCGATCGTCTGCTCGAGCTCGCCTTGGAGCGCCTGCAGGTAGTCCGCCTGCTGGGTCATGTTGGAGGTGGTCACTCCCTCCTTGTCGAGCAGCGACAGTCCGACGGTGCTGGTGGCCGGCAGCCCTGCCTGCGCCAGCGTGATGCGCTCCTGATCGACGTCGCTGGCGGGAACCATGATCGTCGTGCCGTTGTCGGCCAGCTGGTACGGCACCTTGTCCGACGTGAGCTTGGAGACGACGTTCGCCGCATCGGCAGACTTCAGGCCGGTGAACAGTGGCGTGTAGTTGGGCTTCGCCGAAAAGGACATGAACACCGCGGCTCCGACGACCAGCGCGATGGCCGCGACGACGGTGACAGCCTTCTGGCCGTATGTGAACTCCGACGCGAAGCGCTTCAGGCCGTCGCGGGCTCGGGTCATTTCGCTGGACGGGACGAGTGCCATGTCAGAATTGCATGTTCATGATGTCGGTGAAGGCGGCGACGCCCTTGTCGACCAGGGCCACCGTCACCTGCGTCTCCAACGAGGCCTGGGTCGCCTTGATCATGGCGTCGGTCACACTTCCTTGACCGGCGGCTGCTTGTGCCTCGGCCATCGATGCGGTGTTCTGGCTCTGCTGGACCTGGTCGACTGCCTGGGAGATCGATTGCGAGAAGCCACCACCCGAGCCGGCGGTCGCCCCCCCGGCCGGTGTCGGGGGAAGGGGCTGAATGGGCGGGATCGCGGGGATCATGACCGTCACGTCCCCAACGTGAGCGCCGACTGGTAGGCGGTCTTGGCGTCTGCGAGCGCCGCGGTATTGGCCTGGAAGTCGGTCTGCGCCTGGATCATGTCCACCATCTGCGAGCTGAGCTGCACGTCCGGCACACGCACCTCCCCCTTGGCATCGGCCTGGGGATTGGTCGGGTCGAACTGGATGATCCCGGTGGTGTCGCCCTCCTGGATGCCGGCCACGGTGACGCCGTCACCGACCTGGCCGGGCGTGGCGGTGGGGACGAACACGGGGGTCTGCTCCCCGTATGTGGCCTGGTCGGTCGGGGAAGTGTCATTCATGTTGGCGATGTTCCCCGCGACGGTGTTGAGCCACGTCTGGGCGGCATCGATGCCGGACCCCGAGATGCCGAGGCTCCCGAACAGGCTCATTGGAAGGTCCCGCCGGCGGCGCCCGAGATCAGGCGGAACTGGGCGTTGAGCATGTCGACCATGGTCTGGTACTGCAACGTCTCCTCCTGGCCGTTGACCAGCTGCTTGCCGGTGTCGACGTTGTTCCCGTCGGAGGCAGCGGTGGCGGGGTCGGCGGAGACTATGACGCTGGCGGTGCCGCCACCGGGTGCGTCGATGGCCTGCTGGAGGCTGGCTTCGAAGCTCACGTCCTGGGCGGTGTAGCCCGGCGTGTCAGCGTTGGCGAGATTGTTGGCGGTGGCCTGCTGCTGCTGTGCGACGCCGTCGACGGCGAACTGCAGCGCGTTCACGATCCCGTCCATCGCTCGACCTCCCAGGAACTCTGCGGACCTCGGCCGGAAACCTTCCGGCTGAAGCCTCTCGATGAGCCCGTCCTGGGCGGTTGTGAACCGAGCCTTCCATGACCCGCGACGGAGGAACTGTCGGCCGCTTCCGCGATTTGCTTGAGATCTGGCGGGGAAAATCCCCGGGCCGCCACGATCCGTGTTGGTCGCAGGCGCTCGCCCGCCCGGGCGGTGCCGGCACTCGACCACGGCGCGTAGCGCCCACCTTGGGGAGGGGTTTTCCTCTACATCGGCAGTGGTGTGGTGCCGATGCATCAGCCCGTGCACCGCTCCCCCGCCACCATCATCATCCTCGCCTGGAACGCGTGGAGCTCCACCGAGGACTGCCTCGAGTCGCTGCGACCCACACTGGGAGTGCGCGATCAGGTGGTGGTCGTGGACAACGGGTCGACCGACGCCACCCCCCGTCGGTTGACGCGATACCCGTGGATCGACGTCGTGACCAACGAAGAGAACCATGGCTTCGCACGTGGTTGCAACGACGGCGCCGCCATCGCCCGGAACGACACTCTCGTCTTCTTGAACAACGACACCGTGCTGGCCGGGCGGTGGCTCGACCCGCTCATCGTCCCGTTCGACGAGGACCGCTCGGTCGGGGCCACCGGCCCACGCTCGAACTTCGTCTCCGGGGCGCAGGTCGCCGAAGGGGCGTCCTACCTCCGTGGAGACATGGCGGGCATGCGGCGCTTCGCCCGGGCATGGGCCCAGGAGCACCGTTCGCAGGTGTCGGACACGGAGCGGCTGGTCGGGTTCTGCCTGGCGGTCCGGCGCAGCCTGTTCGAGGAGATCGGCGGCTTCGACGCCGGATACGGTATCGGCGGGTACGAGGACGACGACCTCTGCCGGCGGGTGTTGGCCTCGGGGCACCGCCTGCTCATCGCCCACGAGTCCTTCGTCCACCACGACGGCCACCAGACCTTCGACGCCAACGGGCTCGACTGGTACGCAGAGCAGGAGACGAACCGGGGGCGCTTCGAGTCCCGGTTCGGCGCCGGCCGGTCCTCACGCGACGGCACGAGGGTCTCGGCGTGCATGATCACCAAGGATGAGGAGGCCAACATCGCCACCTGTCTGGCCTCGGTGGAGGGATTCGTCGACGAGGTGGTGGTCTACGACACCGGGTCGAGCGACGCCACCGTACGCGTTGCACGCGAGCTCGGGGCCACGGTCATCGATGGCCACTGGGACGACGACTTCTCCCGGGCCCGCAACGCGGCCCTGGAGCACTGCTCCGGGGACTGGATCGCCTGGCTGGACGCCGACGAGACGCTCGTGTGCGACGACGTCGCCGGTCTGCGCCGCCTTCTCGAGAACACCGCGCCCAACGTCGACGGCTTCTCCGTCCCGATCGACAACCTGACGGGGACGGGTGTCGGGGCCGGGTTCACGCATTCGGCCTGCCGCCTGTTCCGGCGGGCACGGTGTGAATGGACGGGCCGGCTCCACGAGCAGATCGCCGGGCGCGGCGACCACCGCGGCATCGAGCAGGTGAAGTTGGAAGGGGCCAGGATCCTGCACACGGGCTACCTCGACGAGGCCATGCGAACCCGAGACAAGACCGAGCGGAACCTGCGGGTCGCCCAGGCCGAGGTGGCTGCGGCGGATACCTGGGACATGGGGTTCTCGCTCACGAGCCTCGGCCGTTCGTTCCTGACGGCCGGGCGCGTCCAGGAGGCGTTCGACTCCTGCCGGGACGCGCTCGAGCACACCACCAACCTCATCACCCGCCGGCTGGCCACACGGACCGCCATCGAGGCGCTGACCATCCTCGGGGACTACGACGGGGCGCTGGCGTGGATCGGTGACCTGCGAGGGATCTCGGCGATGACGGCACAGGCGGACATCTCCGAGGGCAGGGTCCGGCTCGCCCAGGGAGAGTTCCAATTGGCGCTCGACCTGTTCGAGCGGGTCGAGTCCCGCCAATTCGACGAGGACGGCTTCGAGGTGAGCCGTCACACGCTCGCCGTGGACCGGGCCAAGGCGCTCGAAGGCCTCCACCGGCCGAGCGATGCCGCCGACGTCCTGCTCGAGGTGCTGGTCGACCAGGGAGTGATCGACGTCCACCTCGCCATCCTCGTCGACTGCCTGAACCGGGCGGGGCGCTCCTACGACGAGCTGGCCGCTGCCATACCGCCAGGCAAGGCGCCGCAGTTCCTGGCCCAGGTCCTCCAGCTCATCCCCGAAACGGCTGACGCGGTGTTGGAGGCGTGCTTCCGGACGATGGACGATGGACGGACCGTGCTCGCCACGGCGGCGACACTGGCCTGTCGTCTCCCGGTCGACCGGGCGCTGGCGTGGTCCGCACGGATGCGTGCCGCCGGTTTCGCCACCTCCTGCCCGCTCGTGGCCATCGCCACCGGCTCGGCCTCTCCGCCGGTGCGCGCCCGGGCCGCGGCCACCGCGGTCCGGGCCTTCGGGGATACCCGGGGGCGCGACGCCTTCGTGGCGGCGCTCGGTGCGGCCCGGCCGCTCGAGCGCGACGCCATCCTCACCGAGGCCGCCGCCCTGTGTCCCGAGCTCCTCGCCGTGGCCGAGTCGGCGCAACAGCAGCACCCCGCCCCGGCCGGCACCGACCTCCCCGATCCGCGGGTCAGCATCGTGATCCCGTGCTTCAACGGGGCCGGGCTGACACTCAACTGCCTCCAGAGCCTGCAGGCCACGACTGAGGCGGCCCTCTACGAGGTGATCCTCGTCGACAACGGCTCCACCGACGCCACGGTCAAGCTGGCCGGCGCCTCCGACGCACGCTTCTGCGTCGTGCGCAACGAGGAGAACACCGGCTTCGGTCCGGCCTGCAACCAAGGAGCCGCCCTGGCGCGCGGTGAGTTCATCCTCTTCCTCAACAACGACACCGTCCTGCTCCCCGGGTGGCTGGAGCCCCTCGTCGCCGCCCTCGACGACGACCCGATGCTGGCGGCGGTGCAGCCCAAGCTGCTCTACCCCGACGGGCGCCTGAACGACGCCGGTGGCCTGGTCTTCGCTGCGGGCCAGCCCTGGGTCTACGGCAAGGGACGCCCCGAGCCCGACGCCCCCGAGTTCTCCTGCCGCCGCGCGCCGGACTATGCGTCGGGTGCATGCCTCCTCGTCCGTCGGACCGCGTTCGAGGACGTCGGTGGCTTCGACGACCGCTACGCACCGGCGTACTACGAGGACACCGACCTGTCCTTCGCCTTGCGGGCGGCGGGCTGGAGGGTGCTCTTCGAGCCGGCGTCGAAGGTCGTCCACGTCGAGGGGGGCACGGCCGGGACCGACGTCACCCAGGGCCTCAAGGTCTACCAGGAGCGCAACGCCGCCAAGTTCGCCGAGAAGTGGGCGCACGAGCTCGTGCACCGGCCCGCGGTTCGACCCGACCATGTGGAGCGGTGGGCACACCGGCCACAGGGCGGTTTCGGCCCCGGCGAACGACTGCCCGTCCGGGCCGCGCCGTCGGTGGACGTCGCCCGCACGGCGGCCTCCGAGGCCCGGTCCGTGCTCGTCCTGGACCCGTTCATGCCGGTCTTCGACCGGGCGTCGGGAGGGCTGCGCACCTTCACCTTGCTCCAATGCCTGCGCGACGCGGGCCATGCCGTGACCTTCTATGCACTGGCCGGTGGGAGCAGGACCTACGCCGACGCCGTGGGTCGCCTGGGGATCCCGTGTTTCGGCGGGGACCGGCGCGAGGCGGTGGACCACGGGCCCGGCCACGCGTCGGCGGTCTGGCCCACCTTCGAGGCCCTGTTCAGCCGCCGCCATTTCGATGTCGTGGTCGTCAGCCCCTGGACGACGGCGGAAGGTGTCATCGAGCACGTGCGCCGGCTTGCGCCCGAGGCCACGCTCGTCGTGGACACCAATGACGTCCACTTCGTCCGCCTCCAGCGGGCCGCCATGCTCACCGGGGGTTCCACGTCGGAGGTCGCCGAGGCCAAACGGCGCGAGCTGGCCGTCTACCGCCAGGCCGACCGGATCGTGTGCGTCACCGACGACGACGCCGAGGCCGTGCGGTCGGAGATTCCCGACGCCGATATCGTCATCGTGCCGAACGCCCATGCCGAGGTGGCGTGCGGACCGGGTTTCGAGCAACGCACGGGTTGCCTCTTCGTCGGCAACTTCAACCACCCGCCCAACGCCGATGCACTGTCGTGGTGGAAGCAGGAGATCGGGCCGGCGCTCTCCGCACGGCACCCCGGAGCCGAGCTGACCGTGATCGGCAACGACCCGCGGGGAGAGGCCGCGACTTTCGCGGGTCCCGGCATCACCGTCGCCGGCACGGTTCCCTCCACCGTGCCGTTCCTCCACGAGGCCCGGGTGTCGGTGGCACCCCTGCGCTACGGGGCAGGGATGAAGGGCAAGGTCGGCGAAGCCCTCGCCACGGGGCTCCCCGTGGTCCTCACCTCGATCGCCGCCGAGGGCATGGGGCTCGTCGACGGCGAGCACGTGCTCGTCGCCGACACCGCCGAGGCCTTTGCGGACGCCGTGCACCGGCTCTACACCGACCGCGCCCTGTGGGAACGGCTGCGGCAAGCGGGCCGTGCCCATGTCGCCAAGCACTTCGGCATCGACCGGATGCGCCAAGGCGTCCGGGACATGCTCCCGGACGTCCCGGCGTCGGCACCTGCCCGCGGACGCGCGGTGGCAGCGTCCGCCTGACGCCGGCCACGACGCGCCGCGACCACACCCGGCCCGCGGCCGCCGGGGCCGCGTTCCCGACACGTTCGCGCGGTGTCGGGCGAAAACCGGTGCGGAGAGTGGTTTCCCAGGCCAGGGGCCCTGTCGTCCGGCCCGAATCCTCAAGCAGGCCGCTACTTCCGCCGATACCTGAGCACGACGCCAGGACGGCGCGGAACAGACGGCCACGGATCGGCCGATCCCCGTACGCTCGTCCCGTGAGGTGTCATGTCGAACCGGCGTGTCATGTCGAACCGGCTCGGAATGGTCGGCGTCCCCGCCGCGGTCATCGCCATCGTGGTGATGCTCGTCGTGCCATTGCCGACGTTCGTCCTCGACGTCCTCATCAGCGTGAACATCGCCGGGGCCATGGTCGTGCTGCTCATGACCATGCACGTCAAGAAGCCGCTCGACTTCTCGGTCTTCCCCGCAGTGCTCCTCGTCGCCACGCTGTTCCGCCTGGCACTCAACGTGTCGGCGACACGGCTGGTCCTGCTCCACGGCTACGCCGGATCGGTCATCAACAGCTTCGGGAATTTCGTCGTGGGCGGACAGCTCATCGTCGGCCTCGTCGTCTTCCTGATCCTCATCGTGATCCAGTTCGTCGTCGTCACCACGGGTGCCGGACGGGTCGCGGAGGTCGCCGCCCGTTTCACCCTCGACGCCATGCCCGGAAAGCAGATGGCGATCGATGCCGACCTGAGCTCCGGGCTGATCGACCAGCACGAGGCCAAGCGCCGGCGCCAGGAGACCGCTGACGAGGCCGACTTCTACGGGGCCATGGACGGTGCAGCCAAGTTCGTCCGGGGTGACGCCATCGCGGCCATCGTCATCACCGCCATCAACCTGATCGGTGGCCTGGCCATCGGCCTCGCCCAGCGGCACCTGTCGATCACCGACGCCACCCACACCTACAGCCTCCTGAGTGTCGGTGACGGTCTCGTCTCGCAGATCCCGGCCCTGCTGCTGTCGATCTCGACCGGGCTCGTGGTCACCAGAGCCGCCACCGACGACCAGGACTTCGGCACCGACCTCATCGGCCAGGTCCGTCGCCAGCACCGGGCCATCAAGATCGCCGGGGTCGTCATGGCAGGCATGGCCATCGTGCCGGGGCTACCGCATCTCGCCTTCCTGATCGTGGGCGGCCTGCTGTGGTTCACCGGTGACCGCGTGGGAGCGGCCGTTCACACCGAGTCCCTCGAAGCCTCGGACGGGCCGGACATCGTCACGGTCGCCCCCGACAGCCCCCAGGCGCTGGCGGCCGACATGCGGGTGGAGGCACTCGAGCTCGAGCTGTCGGCGACCCTCGTCGACCTGGTCGACGAGGCCAAGGGCGGGGACCTGCTCGAGCGGGTGAAGGGCCTGCGCCGCAAGCTCGCCACCGAACGCGGGCTGATCATCCCCCCCGTGCGCACCCGGGACAACGTGCACCTCGACAACGACTCGTACGCGATCCGGCTGCACGGCGTGGAAGTGGCCACGGGTACCGCGCCGGCGGGTCGCTTCCTCGCCATCGGAGGCGGGCTCGACCTGGTGCCCGGCGAGTCCGTCGTGGAGCCGGTGTTCGGGCTCCCGGCCAAGTGGGTGCCGGCCGAGCTGCGCCAACAGGCCCTCGTGGCCGGGGCCACCGTCATCGACCGGTCCTCGGTCATCACCACCCACCTCGGCGAGGTGGCCAGCCGCCATGCCGGGCAGCTGCTGTCGGCCCAGCAGGTGAAGACGCTGCTCGACTCGGTGAAGGGCACCGACCCGGCGGTGATCGAGGAGATGGGGGCGGCCCAGGTGTCGCTCACCGACCTCCATCGGGTCCTGTGCGGTCTGCTGGCCGAGGGGGTCGTCATCCGCGACCTCGTACGCGTCATCGAGGCGGTCACCGAGCAGGCTCGCCAGGCCAAGGAGCCCGAGGCCCTGCTGGAGGCCGCCCGCCGGGCGCTCGGGCCGGCCATCACCGCCGCCTACGCGAAGGACGGCACCCTCCCGATCATCAGTCTCGATGCCCGCTTCGAACGAGAGCTGGCCGACGCTGTCCGCCCCGGGGAGTCCGGCACGGTCCTGGTCCTCGAGCCCGACGTCGTCGAGACGCTCGTCCGTGAGGTGGGTGCGATCGCGCGCCAGGCCGAGGAGAACAACCGCGAGGCCGTCCTCATCTGCGCGTCGCGCCTGCGCCCGTCGCTCCGTCGCCTGCTCTCCCCTGCCCTGCCACGCCTCGGCGTGCTGTCCGTCAATGAGCTCGGCCCACAGGTCAAGCTCGAGCGCATAGGAGTCGTCAGTGTCACCCCAGCTGAAGTCGTTTGAAGGCCCTGACGTCCAGCGGCTGCTGGACGAGGTCCGCCGCGAGGTCGGTTCGGACGCCAAGATCAGCGGCGCCGAGAAGATCCGCGTCGGCGGAGTGGCCGGGTTCTTCGCCAAGGAGCACTACCGGGTGGTCGTGGAGGTGCCCGCAGCTGTCATCGAGCCCGGCGTCTCCCCGTCGCCCACGGCACAGCGCAGCCGCCAGCCCGCGCACGCTCGCCCGAACCGGCGCACGCGCCGCCGCGGTCCCGTGAGCGGTCCGGTGAGCGCTCCCGCGCCGGCCCCCACCGCGGTCCCCATGGACGAGCCCGATCCCACGGCCCAGATACCGGCCGTCGGGGAGGAGCGGACCGACATCTTCACGACCCTGGCCGACGCCACCGACGACGTGACCGACATCGTCGGCATGCACCAGTCCCCCGGCATGGCGACCCCGGTCACCGCGGGGCCGGCTCGAGCGGCGGTGGGCGGGCCGGCCACGGGCGCGCCAGCCGCGGGCCCGCCCGCCACGGCCGCGGTCGCGAGCACGCAACCGGGCGACGGCAGCGACTCCTTCGACGCCGTGTTGTGCCGGATCGCCACCACCCTCGACGCGACGCCGACCATCGACGACACCACCTCCGACTACCTCGGGGCGGCGCGCGCCGCAGGGCACAGCCGGGCCGTAGCGGGCGGGGGTGGGCCGCGGGACGTCACCTCCGGCACCATCGCCAGCGAGGCGGCCATGTTCCTCGCCACCAACGGCCCCGAGTCGGACGGAGCCACGGTGGCCGCCCTGCGCCGCGTCGGGCTCGACGAGGCCGCCGTGGGCTACGTCGCCGAAGGGCTGCGACTCGGGGGCGTGCTCGAGGCGCTCCTGCTCGACGCCCTGGGGCGCCTGGTCGAGGCCCCGCCGCTTCCCCGTCGCGCCGGCAGCCTGCTCGTCGTGGTCGGTGCGGGGCTGCGGGCCCGCGAGCTCGCCGGCGCCGTGGCCGTCGAGGTCGGGGGCGATCCGGCGGAGGTGCCCGTCGCCTCCCTCGACCCGCAAGCCGACACCGTGGTGCCGGGCCCGCTGCTCGTGCGCTCGGCCGACGAGGCCGCCGAACTCGCACCGGGTTGGCGTCGCAACCAGACGGCCGCCGTGGTCGTCGTCGACGCCCCGCTCGCCGGTGGCCACCTGTCCTGGGCAGCCCACGTCATCT
Source organism: Acidimicrobiales bacterium (assembly GCA_035531755.1). NCBI lineage: Bacteria > Bacillati > Actinomycetota > Acidimicrobiia > Acidimicrobiales > Acidimicrobiales bacterium. Next base: position 16,816 of record DATKSK010000041.1, read on the forward strand.
CCTCGCTGCGGCCCACCGCCGTGTGGGGCCTCGTCGACTCCACGTGTAAGGCCGAGGACATCACCGCCTGGGCGGACGGCCTCGGTGGGATCGATGCCCTCGCGCTCGAGAACGTCGACGCCACCGTGAGCCCGGCCGCCGCGCTCGGCACCGGGATCCCGGTAGCCCGGCTCGACGGCCGGCCCGCCAGCGCAGCTCGCTGGACGGCCACCATCGTCGATCGGATAGACCCATGCACGTAAGACGCCCGGAGCTCGTATTGGCCGGCGCGGTGGCCATCTGCCTGCCGATGGTCCCCGGGGTTCTGAACGGCAACATCACCGCCGTCACCGCCGGGACGAGGCTGCTCATCGCCATCGTCATCTGCTGGGTCGGCGGGTCGATCCTCACCTCGATCATCGACCGCTATTCGACCGAGTCACGACGCAGCCACGTCATGAAGATGCTGGCGAACGCGCGTCGCACGGGTCCGGCCGACGGGGACCCCGGGACACCGCGCGGCGGCCCGTCAGGGGAGGCTGAGCGATGATCGTGTTGACACGGTTCCACAGTGGTGACCGCATCGCGGTCAACTCCGAGTTGATCGAACGCGTCGAGGAGACGCCCGACACCGTCATCACGCTCACGAACGGCACCAAGCACGTGGTGCAGGAGACGATCGACGAGATCGTGGAGAGGGTCCAGGCAGTGAAGGCGACGACGCTGGCACTCGCCACCCGGATGGTGGAGGACGGCGCGACCGTCCGCCCCGCCCATCTTCGTGTCGTCCACGACGCCGAGCATCACGCCCCGGGTGACCACTCGGTGGACCCGCTCGCCCCGGGACCCTGAGAGGCCCGGACATGGCGCCTGGCCCGGGTGGCGGACGACCGCTGCTCAGGACACCGAGCGCAGGGCCTCGACGTGGAACGTCAGGTCCGCCGGCCGGTCCGGGTCGTCGATGGACCAGCGGGCGCGGTCGGGACCAGGCTCAGCGCCGCAGCGGTACACGGCGCTGCCGTATTCGACGTAGTAGGCGTGCCCGTCGGCGTGCTCGAGCTCGAGGACCATGCAGTCGTAGCGCCGGGCCAGACGGGCAAGCGCGTCGAATGTTCCCACGTCCACGACCCGACCGGCATTGGCCGCCGGGCTCGAGTACACCGTGATCAGGTCATGGCCGAGCGTTGCTCGGATGCGGGCCGGCTGGTCCAATCGCCGGCGGCGCAGGGTCCACCTCCACCCGACGAGGGTGGCCACGAGGGCGGCGAGCACCCCGCCGATCCCGACGCGGCGGGCCGTCGTGACGGCGATCGAACGACCGAGGATCGCCATGTGGGCCGGCGCCCGGGCCGGGAGCCCGACCGACCCGGCGAGCTCGGGGGTCAGCTGCGGGAAGACGGCGGGGGTGCCACCCGGGCTGGACGAAAGCAGGTTGAGCTCCTGGCCGCTCATCTGGAAGGTGAGCGGGGGGGCGAACGAGTCGCTGACCCGGGCCCCGGCGAGCGACCCGCCGACGTGCACCGCCGGCGTCACGACGATGTCCGTCGTCCCGAGCGACATCCCCGTCTCGGAGGTGAACGCCTTCTCGAGCGCGGCGATCTTCGAGAGGTTCACGGCGATGATCGCGCTCGCGGTCCGGCCGGAGAAGTGGACGGGGGCCACGGCGGCCAATTGCCCGCTCCACCCCCCCGGACCCTGGAGCGCTGCTCGCGCGCCGATGGTGCCGGCCACGGTGGTCCGAGCGCGCGTCGAGGCGCTCGGCGAGACCGCGTCGAACGCATAGTGCACTGCCACGTGCAGTGTCCCGACGAGGCGCAGGAACACGGGGTCCCCGGTGACCACCGACCCGGTCGGGTACGCGGTCCCGGGGGACGCCCTCGCGGTGTACGAGAACCTGATGTGCTGCTCGTAGGCCGCAACGCGCTCGGTCGGCCGGGAGGTCGGCTGCACCCACGCCACCACGGTCAGCAGGCCGAGAATCCCGGCCACGGCGAGCGGGACGACGACCGGCGCGCACCCCACCCGCGCCTCGCTGGGGGCGGCATGCTTCGGGCCGGACCCCGAGGCGGAGCGACCCGTCCTCACGGCCGCCACCCCAGCGCCGGAGCCGGCCGCCGCCGCGCCACCGGCCGCCGCCGCGCCACCAGCCACCGCCGCGCCACCGGCCGCCGCCGCGCCACCGGCCGCCGCCGCGCCACCGGCCACATCGGCGCCCGACCGGGCGCCGTGACCCCCCGTCCGTCGGCGCGATGCCCTGCCGCCGAGGACGCCGAAGGCGACCAGGAAGAACGCCAGGCCTGCGAGGCCGATCGGGGAACGGACCCACCCGAGGACGGTGCCGGCTTGGGGAATGCGAGCCCACAGCTGACCCTTGATGACCGACGCCGGGAGCCGCACCGGGTCGAGGAAGTGGTTGTGGTCACCCTTGAAGGTGAACAGGCCGCCGTGCTCCGCCACGATGCGGTGGAGCACGACGATGTGGAGGAGCGGACTGTGGTATCCGACGATGTCGCCGACATGGTAAGCCGCGTTCGGGACGATGATGGCGAGGTCCCCGGTGTGGAACCTCGGGAGCATGCTCACCCCGTGCGTGGTGACCAGCGTCACCTCGCCGGTGGCCAGCGCCACGATGAGCGCGATGCTGGTCACCGTGACCAGGGTGGCGCCGATGCGTCGAATCCGTCGGCCGCCCATGTCAGCTCCCGATGTGGGTGGTGCGGGCCGCGCACGGCCCGCACCACCCCCGGTCGGGTGCTCCCGTTAGTGGACCACGATGTCGGTCGCCGTGATGCCGGAGACCGCCTGGGTCAGGCCGCTGCAGATGTACGTCGTGGTGTTGGCACCGCTGTCGTAGGTACCCGCGCCACAGACCGACGTCGGCTGGTTGCCGGAACCGGTGGTGAAGCCGACGTCACCTTCCGAGCCGCTCGTGTCGCCGGTGGCAACGAAGGTGACCGAGTTGACGGTCGTGCCGTCCGTGCTCAGCCCGTAGCTGATGGAGGTCACGGTGGCCCCGGTGACGTTCTCGGACCCGTAGGCGACCGTGGTGTTCGAGTTGCTGAACGCCAGGCTGTTGGTGAATGCCGCTGCGCCGGCAAGGACCAGCGCTCCGACCCCGACCGCGGCAATGAGGGTCTTCCTGTTCCGTCGCATTGCTACTCCTCTCGTCCATGAGCCAGCCCCGTGGGGCCTGGTGCGACGGATGCCCGCCCCACCTCCTGGTGCACGTCCATGTGCACGACGTCAATCGGCAACATACGGAAAACTCTTGAGCGCGGGCCGGCCGGGAACGGCTGGCATCGGGTCACACGGTCAGGTCGACATGTCCCGTCCCGCGGGGCGGGGATTGCCCGCCACCTGGCCATATGTCGTCGCCGGGTCCGACCCGGGCCCCCGGGGCCGCCCGCACCGCCAGCGGGGCCGCCGGGTCCGCAGGTCGCCGCGCTCCCCCGGGCACGACGCCGCATCGTGCGAAGCGCCCCGCGGGTGGCTCCAGAGCCGAAGGCCTCCAGCTGGGCAGGACGATTTCCAGGGCCGACGACGCCGATCAACCGGTGACCGCCGACAGGCGCACCAGCAGCGCCTCGAGCAGCAACGTCTCGTTGGGATTGCGGACCAGCTCCGCCGAGCACCGTTCCACGGTGGCGACCGCGCCGACGAGCTCCCGGACGCGCTTCTCGGCCCGGGCCCGCTCCTCGGCCCGGGCCGGCACCGGCGCTGCCGATGCCAGCAGCCGGTCGCGGTAGGCACCCGCCAGCACCGCGAACCCGGCACGCAGCTCGTCCATCCGCCACCGCCGCTCCTCGCGATGGTGCCGGTCCTCGGTATCCTTGCGACGCGGAACGCCGCGCTCGCCGCGCCGCTCCGCTTCTGCGCCCAGCCCCTCGAGTTCGGCGCGGTTCCGGGCGCGCAGGGGCTCGACTGCCTCCTCGGCCGACGCCAGCAGCTCCGCCGCCAGCGACGCCGCCGCCGACCCGGTGCCGTCGAGACGCGACGGCACCGACCGCCACAGGGCCCGTCGGGCGGCGAATCCGGCGTCGTCGGCGAGCAGCCGGGCGCGGTCGACGCTGCCCCCGGCCGCCTCGGCCAGCTCGGCAGCGAGGTCGGCGGCCATGCCCTGCCCCCGGAGCCACTCCTGCATGGCGGCGGGGGGGACGGGGCGCAGCTCGATGCGCACGCACCTGCTGGCGATCGTGGCGAGCTCGGCGGGAACGGCCTCGGCGAGGAGCACGAAGACCGTCTGGCCGGCGGGCTCTTCGAGCGTCTTCAGCAGCACCGGCGCCGCCACGCGGGCCAGGTGGATGTCGGACACCGCGATCACCTGGCGGTGGCCTTCCAGCGGGCGCCGCTGGGCCAGGCGCACCACCCGGCGGGCGTCGTCGACGCTCACGAAGGCGCCACTGCGCTCCACCTCGACCAGGTCGGGGTGCACGCCGGTGAGCGCCCGGCGGCAGACCTCGCACACGCCGCACCCGCCGTGGGGGCACAGCAATGCCGCCGCGAAACCCCGTACCAGCGCGCGCTGCCCGAGCCCGGGTTGCCCCACGAGCAGGTACGCGTGCACGGGCCGCCGGCCCGCGGCGCGCAAGTGTGCCACGGCGTCGGCCTGGCCGACCACGTCGGCGAAGAGCGACGCCGCCGGCAGGGTGTCGGGGTCGAGGGTGCTACTCACGACGACGACGGCGGCGGCGGGGACCACGGGGCTGACGCCGGCTCCGGAGTCGGGCCCAGCCGCTCGACGACCACGGCCAGGAGGTGGCGGGCGACGGTGTCGACGTCCCCGGTCCCGTCCACCACCACCCATCCCTCGGGGTCCGCCGCCGCCAGCGCCAGGTAGCCGGCGTGGACGCGCTCGTGGAAGCCGTCGTCGAGGCGTTCCAGCCGGTCGGCGGCGGCCGCCTGGCGCCGGTGGCGCGCCTGGGCGACCGGCACGTCCAGCAGGACGGTCAGGTCGGGTGCGATCCCGCGCGCCGCCCATGCCACCAGGCGGCGAAGCTCGTCGAGGTCGAGCCCCCGGCCGTAGCCCTGGTAGGCGAGCGTCGACCCGGAGAAGCGCTCGGTCACCACCCAGCGCCCACCCTCGAGCGCGGGCGCCACCACCTCGTCCACGTGCTGCGCCCGGTCGGCGGCGACGAGGAGCGCCTCGGCGCGGGGCGACACCGGGGGCAGCTCGGCGTCGAGGAACAGGTACCGCAGGCCCTTCCCGAGTGCCGTCGACCCGGGCTCGGCGGTGGACAACGCCCCCAGTGCGCCGGCCAGGCGCGCCGCCTGCGTGGACTTGCCGCAGCCGTCCACCCCTTCGAGGGCGATCAGCCGGCCGCGCCCGCTCACCCGGCGTCTGGCGTCCCCGGCGACGCCGCCCCGGCGACGGCCGCGCCGGCGGCGCCCGCCGTCTTCCTGGCGGCGCCCGCCCTCTTCGTCGCGCCGGAGGCCTTCTTGGTGGACGTGGCCACCCTCTTCGTCGCCTTGGTCGCCTTGGTCGACTTCGTCGCCTTGGTCGACTTCGACGCCTTCTTGGTCGCCTTGGCGGCGCGCCCGGCCCGCTTGACCGGAGGACCCGCCGCCCGGCGGTCGGCGAGCAATTCCGCGGCCCGCTCGATGGTGATCGTCTCGGGCTCGTCGCCCTTGCGCAGCGACGCGTTGGTGGTGCCGTCGGTGACGTACGGTCCGAAGCGGCCCGACCGCACGACGACGGGTTGGCCCGTCTCGGGGTCGGCGCCGAGCTCTCGTAGCGGCGCCGCCGCCGCCCCGCGACCCCGGCGGGTCTTCGGCTGCGCGAAGAGGGCGAGGGCCTCGTCGAGGGTGACCGTGAGCAGCTGCTCCTCGGTGTCGAGGCTGCGGGTGTCGGTGCCCTTCTTCACGTAGGGCCCGAACCGGCCGTTCAGGGCCTGGATCTCCTCGCCCGACGCCGGGTCGGTGCCGACCGTCCGGGGCAGGCGCAACAGCTGGAGCGCCTCCTCGAGCGTCACGGCGTCCGGCGTCATCGTCCGGAACAGCGACGCCGTCCGGGGCCGGTCGCCCCCGTCGACCAGCGGTCCCAGCTGGATGTAGGGGCCGAAGCGGCCCGAGCGCACCAGCACGTCGAGCCCGCTGCCGGGGTCGGTGCCGAGCGACCGGTCGCCAGACGGCGCCGCCAGCAGCTCCTCGGCGCGCTCCACGGTGAGCTCGTCGGGGGGGAGGTCTTCGGGGATCGACGCCCTGTCCTCGCCGCGCTGCAGGTACGGCCCGTACCGGCCGACCCGCACCACCATCTGCTCCCCGTCGGCGTCGGCGCCGATGGGGATCGAGTTGACCTCGCGGGCGTCGATCTCCCCGAGGTGCGACGCCACCTCTTCCTTGAGCCCACGTCGGGCGTGGCCGTCGGCGGCCGCCACGCCGCCGGTGGGGGCAGCGTCGGCGGCGGCCGGGCCACCCGCGGCAGCCGGCGGCGCCCACGCCCCCGGCGCCCCGTGCCCGTGGCCGTTGCCTCCGAAGTAGAAGCGTGTGAGCCACGGCAGCGCCTCGCGCGCCCCCTGGGCGATCTCGTCGAGATCGTCCTCCATGGCGGCGGTGAAGCCGTAGTCGACCAGGTCACCGAAGTAGCGCTCCAGCAGGCCCACGACGGCGAACGCCGTGAACGACGGCACGAGGGCGGTGCCCTTCTTCCACACGTAGCCGCGGTCCTGGATGGTGCCGAGGATGCTGGCGTACGTCGACGGGCGCCCCACCCCGAGCTCCTCGAGCGCCTTCACGAGCGAGGCCTCGGTGTAGCGGGCGGGCGGCTGGGTGGCGTGCGAGCGCGGCTCGAGCTCGCGGGCCGACAGCGTGTCGCCCTCGGCCAGCGCCGGCAGTTGCACCTCGCGCTCGGCCAACTCGGCGTCGGGGTCGTCGGACCCCTCGACATAGGCGCGCAGGAAGCCCGGGAAGCCGATCACCGTCCCCGACGCCGCGAACTCCGCCTCGTCGGCGGGCGTCCCCCCTGCCGGTGTGCCCACCAACCGCACCTGCGCGCTCGTGCCGGTGGCGTCAGCCATCTGCGACGCCACCGTCCGCTTCCAGATCAGGTCGTAGAGTCGCAGCATGTCGCCGTTGAGGGCGCCGCCCGCCTCGTCGGGCGTCCGGAACACCTCGCCCGCCGGCCTGATGGCCTCGTGCGCCTCCTGGGCGTTCTTCACCTTGCGCTCGTAGCGCCGCGGGGACCCGGGGACGTACTCGGGCCCGTACAGCGCGGCCGCCTGCGCCCGGGCCGCGGCCAGGGCCTCGTCGGACAGTGTGGTGGAGTCGGTGCGCATGTAGGTGATCCAGCCCTGCTCGTAGAGGCGCTGGGCCACCTGCATGGTCCGCTGCGCGCCGAAGCGCAGCTTCCTGCCGGCCTCCTGCTGCAGCGTCGAGGTCATGAACGGTGGGGCCGGGGAGCGGCGGTAGGGCTTGTCGGTCACCGAGCGGACAGTGAAGGGCCGGCCGGCGAGGCCCTGGGCCAGCCGCACGGCGTCCGCCTCGGCCAGCAGGACGGTGTCGGCGCGGGTGCGCTCGCCGGTCTCGTTGAAGTCGCGACCGGTCGCCACCGTCGTGCCGCCCACGGCCACCAGGGTGGCCGCGAAGCCCTGGCCGCGCGCGTCGAAGACGCCCTCGATGTCCCACCACGTGGCGCCGCGGAAGCGCATACGGGCGCGCTCGCGCTCGACGATCATGCGCGTGGCCACGCTCTGCACCCGGCCGGCCGACAGGCGGGGCATGACCTTCTTCCAGAGCACGGGGGACACCTCGTACCCGTAGAGCCGGTCGAGGATGCGGCGGGCCTCCTGGGCGTCGACGAGGCGGCGGTCGAGCTCGCGCCACTCCTCCACGGCCCGCTGGATGGCGGCCGCGGTGATCTCGTGGAAGACCATCCGCTTCACCGGCACCTGCGGGGACAGGACCTCGGAGAGGTGCCACGCGATCGACTCGCCCTCGCGGTCCTCGTCCGTCGCGAGATAGAGCTCGCTGGCGTCTTTGAGCAGGGCCTTGAGCCGGGCCACGACCGACTTCTTCTCCGAGGCCACCACGTACAAGGGCTTGAAGCCGTTGTCGACGTCCACGCCGAGGCGGGCCCAGCTCTCCCCCTTGTAGGCGGCAGGCACCTCGTCGGCCCGACGGGGCAGGTCGCGGATGTGGCCGACGGAGGACTCCACCACGAAGTCGGGCCCCAGCAGGACCGAGATGGTGCGCGCCTTGGCCGGTGACTCGACGATCACGAGCGGCTTGCGCCCGGAGCGGGCACTGGCGGTCTGGGAGCGGGCGGAGGGTGGCATGGTCGAGGTTGAGCGTGCGGGCTGGCGCTCGTCGGTGTCAACCGCTCCCGGCACCCGTTGCGTCCCCGGTGCCTGTGGCCAGGGTTTTCACCCGGAGACCGAGCCTACCCTCCGGGGGCGTCAGGCCTCCACGGCGGTGGCCGTGACGGGCGCGCTCGGGGGCATGGTCTGCTCGACGTGCTCCTCGGACCCGAAGCCCTCGGACTTGCGCTTGGAGAAGGCGATGGCGCCGGCCAGCACCACCAGGGCCCCCGCGGCGATGCCCAGGCGGGCCCCGGTGTGGTGCCGCAGCGTGATCACGGCGGGGAGGATGAGCAGCGACACCAGGTTCATCACCTTGATGAGCGGGTTGAGCGCGGGGCCGGCGGTGTCCTTGAAGGGGTCGCCGACGGTGTCGCCGATGACGGCGGCCTTGTGGGCCTCGGACCCCTTGCCGCCCTCGTGGCCGTCCTCGATGTACTTCTTGGCGTTGTCCCACGCGCCGCCCGAGTTCGACAGGAAGTTCGCCATCAGCTGGCCGGTGAGGATGGCCGCCGCCAGGAAGGCCCCGAGGGCGAAGTAATTGATGCCGAACCCGACGATGACCGGGGTCAGCACCGCCAGCAGCGCCGGCGTGACCAGTTCGCGTTGGGCGGCAGCCGTGCAGATGCTGATGACCCGGCCGTACTCGGGCTTCTCGGTGTAGTCCATGATGCCGGGGTGCTCCCGGAACTGGCGGCGCACCTCCTGGACGACGGTGCCCGCCGAGCGGCCCACGGCCCGGATGGCCAGCGACGAGAAGAGGAACGCCACCGAGCCGCCGATGAGCATGCCGATGAACGTCGTCGGGATCGACACGTTGATCTGCGTGTGCGGGTCGGAGAACAGCTTGGCGGGGGTCACGTGCAGGCCGAGCTGGGTGACGATGGTCTCCACGAACGAGCCGAAGAGCGACACCGAGGCGATGACGGCCGACCCGATGGCCACACCCTTGGTGATGGCCTTGGTGGTGTTCCCCACGGCGTCGAGGCTCACCATGACACGCTCGGCCTCGCCGGTGAACTCACCGGACATCTCCGCCACGCCGGCGGCGTTGTCGGAGACCGGCCCGAAGCTGTCCTCGGACACCACCATGCCCGCCGTGGAGAGCATGCCGATGCCCGTCAGCGACACCAGGTAGAGGCTGAGCTCGATGTTCCCGTTGGCCTGCCACACCGACACGCCGATGGCGAGGGCGATGGCGATGATGGCCCACACCGTGGACTCGAGCCCGATGGCGATGCCGGCCAGGGTGGTCGTGGCCGGGCCGGTGCGGGCGGACTCGGCGATCTCGTGGACGGGGTTGCGCTCGGTCGAGGTGAAGTGCTCGGTGATCTGGCTGGCCACCAGCACCAGGACGACACCGGTGAGCACGGCGTAGAACGCCTTCATGTAGTGGAGGTAGAGGCCCGCTACCAGGCCCGCACCCAGGATCGTGAGGGCCGCCGCGGTCCAGAAGCCGCGGTTGATGGGGGCCATGGCGCTCTTGTCCTTCGGCCGGGCGCGCACGACGTACACGCCGACGGCCGAGGCCACGATGCCGATGGCGGGCACGATGAGGGGGAAGACCACGGCGCGCGCCGAGTGGGCGGCGAACGATCCGCCGAGCGACCGGAACGCCGCGAACCCGAGGATGATGGCGGCCACGATGGTGATGACGTAGGACTCGAACAGGTCAGCCGCCATGCCGGCGCAGTCACCCACGTTGTCGCCCACGTTGTCGGCGATGGTGGCGGCGTTGCGGGGGTCGTCCTCGGGGATGCCCGCCTCGACCTTGCCGACGAGATCGGCGCCCACGTCGGCCGCCTTGGTGAAGATCCCGCCCCCGACTCGCATGAACAGGGCGATGAGCGATGCGCCGAACCCGAACCCGACAAGCACCGCCGTGGCCGAGTTCTGGAAGGCGAACACGATGACGGTGGCGCCGAGCAGGCCGAGGCCGACGCAGAGCATGCCGGTGATCGCCCCCGTGCGGAAGGCCACCCGCAGGGCCCCGGGCAGCTTGCCGTCGCGGGCGGCGGCGGCGGTGCGGACGTTGCCCCGCACCGCCAGGCTCATGCCGATGAAGCCGGTGAGCCCCGACAGCGAGGCTCCGAACAAGAAGCACAGGACCCGGAAGCCCCCGGCGCTGGCGAACGACAGCGCGGTCGTGCCGTTGGGGCGGGTCACCTTGGTGGCGGTGAAGAAGATCAGGATCGCCAGGGGCACGAGCACCAGCGCGATGGCCCGGAACTGGCGCCGGAGGAAGGCCACCGCCCCCTCCTGGATGGCGGCGGCGATCTCCTTCATCTTGGTCGTGCCCTGGTCGGCGCGCAGGACGCCCCGCATCAGGACCAGGCCCACGACGAGGCCGAAGACCGCGGCGACCAGGGCGACGACCAGCCATACCTTCTCGGTGCTCGACAGGACGAAGCCCTGGTACCCCCCTTCGGCGGCGAGGAAGTGGGTCATGTGCCTGCTGCTCCCTTCATATGGGCCCGAGGCCCCGGGGCGAGCCTCGGCGGGCGAGGCGGGTTCGGTCGGTTGTCGGATTCCAGGTCGGACGCGTCTCGGGACGAGACGCTCCCCCGGAGAACGGGGGCTGACGATACCGACTCCACGCGACAACGGGCAAGGAAGCTCGCCCGACGGCTCCCCGGCGGGCCGGTCAGACGCCGAGGTCGACCGGCGCGGTGTCGGGCCCGGCGATGAGCTCGTAGTCGGGGTTCAGGATCGCCAGACGCCCCTCCCAGGCGCCGACCATGCCCTGCGCCACCAGGCGCGCGCCCTGCTGGATCCCGGGGATGCGCCGCCGGCCCTGGAAGACCAGCAGGATGGCCCCGCTGCCGTCGACCAGGGTGCACTCCAGGTTGGCGGTGGCCCCGCCGGTGGGGACCCTGACGGCCCGCACCCGGCCCGCCACCCGCACCCGCTGGCGCCACTGGGCCTCGCCGATCGGGGTGGTCCCGTCCACCGTCGGGCCGAGCACGTCGCCCAGGCGAGGCGCCATGCGCGTCGGGCGGGGGGCGGCCGCCCGGGGCAGGCCGCGGCGGGTCGGGCGGTGCCATCCACCGGTCAGCTGGAAGGGCACGATGGTGGCGTTGACGTGCGGCAGGTGGCCGACCGCCGCCGCGATGCGGTCGGCGCTGCGGTCGTGCAGGAGCCGGCGCCACCCCGCTGCGAAACCGCGCCGGGGCAGCAGGACGGTGAGCTCGGTGTTGCCGTCGCTCGTGCTCTGCGCCGCCAGCTCGAGCGCGGCGCGGGCGAGGCGCCGGTCGGGGCACTCGATGATGTCGAGCGGCAGCCGCGAGAGCCCCAGGCGGCTCCAGTCGTGCTCCAGGGCGGCGGCGTCGCGCGGGTCGACGGCGAAGTGCACGGCGCGCAGCTCGTCGGGCGACAGCGTGCGCGCGTACTGCACGGCGCGCGCCGTGGCCAGGTCCAGGCGGTCCACCAGCACCAGCACCATGTGGCGCCGGAGCACCGGGGCCTCGCACGCGGCGGCGGCTCCTTCCTCGAGCTGTTCGTCCTCCTTGGTGTACTGCCGGTGCAGGCGCAGCAGCACGAGCACGCCGAGGGGCATGAGCAGCACCACCACCCAGGCCCCTTCGGTGAACTTGGTGGTGGCGAAGATCAGGTCGACGACGAACGACAGCACGGCCGCGGTGCCGTTGATGGCCGCCCCGCGCCGCCAGTGCGGCTCGCGGTAGGTGAGGTGGTGCTTCACCATCCCCGCCCCGGCCATGGTGAAGCCCGTGAAGACGCCGATGGCGTAGAGCGGGATGAGGCTGTCCACGTGGGCCCCGGTGACGAGCAGCAGCACGATCGACGCCACCGTGAGGACGATGATCCCCGTCGAGAACACCAGGCGGTGCCCGCGCCGGGTGAGCTGGCGCGGCAGGTACGAGTCGTCGGCCGCGAAGCTCGCCAGGAACGGGAAGCCCGTGAAACTCGTGTTGGCCGCCAGGACGAGGATCAGCATGGTCCCCGCCTGCAGGAGCACGAACAGCACGTGGGCGAAGGCACCCGGGCCGTAGACGTACTTGGCCACCTGGGCCAGCACCGTCGGGGTCCCCGCCCTGAAGGGGACCGGGTGGACGACGGCGGCCAGCCCGGCGACGCCGAGGACGAGCGACCCCAGGATGACGGCCATGACCACCAGGGTGATGCGGGCGTTGCGGGACTCCGGGGGGCGGAAGATGCTCACGCCGTTGGAGATGGCCTCGGTGCCCGTCAATGCCGAGCCTCCGGAGGCGAACGCCTTCATGACGACGAACAGCGACGCGCCCAGGAGGAGCCCCGTGCCGCGGTGGCCCACCGCGATCCCCCCGGCCTGGTGCAGCGGATGGGCGTGGAGCTGCCCGAGGACCGCCTTCACCGTGCCCATGACGATGAGCAGCACCATGTTGGCGATGAAGAAGAACGTCGGCACCGCGAAGGTGCGCCCCGCCTCGCGCACCCCGCGCAGGTTGCCGTAGGCGATCAGGACGACGAAGCCAATGGCGATCTCCACCGTGGCGCCGGTCAGGTTGGGGAAGACCGATGTCAGCGCGGCGACGCCGGCGGCCACCGACACCGCCACGGTGAGCGTGTAGTCGATGAGGAGCGCCACCGCGGCGATCTGGGCGATGTTCAGGCCGAAGTTCTCACGCGCCACCACGTAGGCGCCGCCGGCCTTCGTATAGACCTTCACGACCTCGAGGTACGACAAGGTGACGAAGATCAGGACGAGGACCACGGCGATGCTGACCGGGACCACGAGGGAGAAGGCCGCGATGCCGATCCACGGCACGAGCTGGAACAGGATCTGCTCGGTGGCGTACGCCGAGGACGAGATGACGTCCGACGACAACACGGCCAGCGCCGTGGGCTTGCCCAGGCGCTCCACCGCCTGGCGTTCGGTGGCCAGCGGCGGCCCCAGCACGGCGTTCTTCAGCCGGTAGCGCGCGTTCTCCGGGAGGTCGACGGCGTCGGGCGAGGGGAGGGCCGAGGGGGCGACGTCGCGCCCCTTCGGGCGGTGCGGGAGGGCCGGGGCCCCCGCCACGGGCGTGCCGGGGTCGGTCTCCCCCGCTGCGGGCACATCGCTCACGCCTTCAGCCAATCACATCCCCGGGAGCGGCCCCGATCCGGCGGCCGTGTCGCCCGCCGGGGTGAGGCCGTGGTGCCCGCCGGGGTGAGGCCGTGTTGCCCGCCGGGGTGAGGCCGTGTTGCATGGTGCGGTGCACGTCGTCATCGTCGGTTGCGGGCGGGTCGGGTCGGGGCTCGCCCTCCGGCTGGGAGAGCACGGCCACACCGTGTCCGTGATCGACAAGCAGGCCCGGGCGTTCCGCCGCCTCCCGGCCGACTGGCCCGGAACGACCGTGCTGGGCTCGGGGTTCGACCGCGAGGACCTCGACCGCGCCGGCGCCGCGCAGGCGGGTGCCCTGGCGGCGGTGACGAGCGGGGACAACTCGAACATCCTGACCGCCCGCATCGCCCGCGAGAACTACGGCATCCCCAACGTGGTGGCCCGTATCTACGACCCCCGGCGCGCCGAGATCTACCAGCGACTCGGGATCCCCACGGTGGCCACCGTCACCTGGACGATCGACCAGGTGCTGCGCCGGCTCCTTCCCTCGGTGGTGACCGGGGAGTGGACCGATGCCTCGGGCCAGCTCGTCCTCGTCGAGCGGGTGCTGCCCGAAACGTGGGCGGGCAAGGCGCTGCGCGACCTCGGCATGGGAGCGAAGGCCACGCTGGTGGCCGTGACCCGGGCGGGCGTGCCGCGCCTGGAGGTCACCGACCTCGTGGGCCAGGAGGGCGACATCCTGCACGTCGCCGTGCTGAAGCCCTCCATCGAAGAGCTCGAACGTGTCTTCGACGGCGGTGCCCCCGTCTCCGACGGCCGTCCCGGGGGCACGGCGTGAAGGTCGCCATCGCCGGCGCCGGCAACGTCGGGACGGCCATCGCCCAGGACCTGGCGGCCAACGGTCACGAGGTCCTGCTCATCGAGAAGGACCCCGACGTCGTCGAGCGGCTGCGCCATACGGTCGACGTGACCGTCGTGGCCGCGGACGCCTGCGAGGTCAGCTCCCTCGACGCCGCCGGGATGGCCCTCGTCGACGTGGCCGTGGCCGCTACCGGTGACGACGAGGACAACCTCGTGATCTCGCTGCTGGCCAAACAGGAATTCGCCGTGCCCCGGGTGATCGCCCGGGTCAACCATCCGAGCAACCAGTGGCTGTTCAACGAGTCGTGGGGCGTGGACATCTCCGTGTCGACACCGCAGCTGCTCACCGCGCTCGTCGAGGAGGCCGTGTCCGTCGGGTCGCTCGTACGGTTGCTGCAGTTCGAGGGGGGCAACGCCCACCTCGTCGAGGTGACCCTGGCCGAGGGCTCGCCCGCGGCGGGGAGCTCACTGGCCGAGCTCGAGCTGCCGCGCGACGCCACGGTGGTGGCGGTGGTCCGCCACGACCGGTTGGTGGTCCCGCGCGGGGACACGGTGCTGAGCCCCGGCGACGAGGTCATGGTCCTGGTCACCGGTGAGGCCGAGGAGGCGGTCCAGCAGCTGCTCGTCGGGGGTTGAGCGGCTCGGTCCGGGCAGGCGGTGCCGCCCCCGTACAATTCCGGGCGATGGAGGCGGCATTCTTCGACCTGGACAAGACCATCATCGCCAGGGCGTCGATGGCGGCGTTCGGCCACCACTTCTACCGGGGCGGCCTCATCTCGCGCGCCACCGTCGTCCGGGCCCTGACGTCGCAGCTCGTGTACCTGCACCTCGGGGCGAGCGAGCAGAAGCTGGCCCGCATCCGTGAATCGGTCCTGAAGCTCACCCGCGGCTGGGACCAGGGCGAGGTGTCGCGCATCGTGCGCGAGGCGCTCGACGACGTGGTCGAGCCCATCATCTACGCCGAGGCGCTCGAGCTGCTGGAGCAGCACCACGCCTCGGGCCGCAAGACCTACCTCGTGTCCGCCTCGCCCGAGGAGATCGTGCAGCCCCTGGCCGAGTACCTCGGCGTCGACGGCGCCATCGCCAGCCGGGCCGTGGTCGACCTCGACGGGCGCTACACGGGGGAGATGGCCTTCTACGCCTACGGGCCGTTCAAGGCGGAGGCCATACGCGACCTGGCCCAGTTCGAGGGGATCGACCTGGCGGCGTCCTACGCCTACAGCGACTCGTACACCGACGTCCCCATGCTCGAGGCCGTCGGCCACCCGGTGGTGGTGAACCCCGACCGCGTGCTCGCCCGCCTGGCGCGCGACCGCGGCTGGGAGGCCCTGCAGTTCACGAGGCCCGTGCGCCTACGCGACCGGGTGCCCGTCCCCAATCTCCCGACGGCGGCCGCGCTGACCGGCGTGGCGCTCGCCGCCACCGGTGCTGCGGTGCTGGTGAGGCGGCACGGGCACAGGACGCCCCGCGCCGCGGGGTGATCAGGCCTCGCGCAGGCGCCGGGCGGCGACGAGTCCGAGGGCGACCAGGACGGCGAGGATCAGCAGCTTCTTCACGTCAGGGATCCTACCCAGGGGTGGTGACGGTGCACACAGGCCCTGGCCAGGGTGGTGCGCACCCGCCGACGGCGGGCCTCAGACCGTCAAGAGGTCGCGGGCGCCGGTGTCCGACGAGGGGTGACGCAGCTTCGACATGGCCCGGGCCTCGATCTGGCGGATCCGCTCCCGGGTGAGGTTGAAGTGCTCGCCCACCTCTTCGAGCGTGCGCGGCTCGCCGCGGTCGAGGCCGAAGCGCAGCCGCAGGATCTCGCGCTCGCGCTCGTCGAGCGGCGACAGGAGCCGGTTGATCTCGTCGGGCAGGAGCGACGTGGCGGCCACCTCGAAGGGCGACTCCGCTGACCGGTCCTCCACCACGTCGCCCAGCTCGGCGTCCCCGTCCTCACGCAGGGGCTCGGACAGCGACAGCGGTTCGGCCCGGAAGCGCAGGGCCTCGATGAGCTTGTCCTCGGGCATCTCCACCTCGGCCCCGAGCTCGGCCAGGGTGGCGGGGCGGCCCAGCTTGAGCTCCAGGCGCGCCTGGGCCTTCTGCACGCGGGCCAGGGTGTCGCCGGCGTGCACGGGCAGCCGGATGGTGCGGCCGGTGTTGGCGATGCCGCGGGTGATCGCCTGGCGGATCCACCATGTCGCGTAGGTGGAGAACTTGAAACCCTTGCGCCAGTCGAACTTCTCCACGGCGTGCATCAGGCCCAGGTTCCCCTCCTGGATGAGGTCGAGCAGGGGGAGCCCCGACGCCTGGTACTTCTTGGCGATGGACACCACCAGCCGCAGGTTGGACTGCACGAAGGTCTGCTGGGCCTGCTCGCCGGTCTGGATCTTGCGCTTCATCTCGCGGCGCTTGGCCGGGGTGAGGTCCTTGATCTTGGTGGCGAGGTCGAGCTCGGCCTCCCGGCCGCCCTCGATGGTCTGGGCCAGGCGGACCTCGTCGTCCTTGGTCAGAAGGGGGTACTGCCCGATGTCGGTCAGGTAGAGCCGGACCAGATCTTCCTCGTCGCGCTCGACGCGCTCCTTCGCCAACGTCTCAACCCTTCGTCGGAACCATCCGGCGCTCCCTGCCGGTGGTCGAGAGCCTTCAGCTGTGGCCTGCGGCTGGGACCGGGGCGACCGGCGTCCAGGGGCACGGACACAGCACGCCTGTGGATGACAGTTTACCGGCGGAGTCAAGGCCCCGACCTCCCCACGGCCCCGTCCGGGGCCGGTCGGGCCGTGCCTGGTCAGGCAGGGGGCGGGCCGGCGGGCCCATCAAGAGCGCCGGCGCCCTCCGGCCAGGGCACCAGCCCGGCGCCCGTCTCGGCCACCAGCCCTTCGAGGTGCTGCTGGTGGCCCGTGACCACGGCGATGTCGTGGGGCCGTCGCAGCAGCGCCTGGGTGAGCGTCTCGACCGCCTGCCACTGCTCGACCTCGTCGCGCAGCACCAGGCGTAGGGCCCGACCGGTGGGGGCCTCGGCCACGAGCGACACGCGCCGCAGGTGCAAGCCGTACCCGGCCACGAGCCGGGGCAGCACCACCCGGCCCAGGCCGACGAGGCGAAGCAGGGTGCCACCCGACGGCGCCCCCGACCCCGGGCCCCGACCCATGAGGGTGCCGTCACCGGCGGCGGGCTCGCCCTCGCCCGGGCGCAGCGCCCCCGCCAGGGCGGCGAACATGCGGTCGACCTCGACGCTCGGCGGCACGGTCAGGGTGGCGGCGTCCACCGAGTCGAGTGCCGGGAGGCGCTCGGCGAAGAGCTCGGCATGCCACGCGTGCTGCTGGGCGGTCACGTCGAACAGCACCTGGGCCTCGGGCACGGGCTCGTTGCCGGCCCAGGACCCGAGCACCTCGAACAGCCGGCGCTCCATCCACTGGTAGGCACCCACCACGCGCGCCTGGGCGTCGAGCGACAGCGCCCGGCCCCCGAACGCCCCACCCCCGAAGGGGCCGCCGCCGAGCGCCTGGGCGGCGGCCTCGAAGCGGTCACGCACCGCCGACCCCCTCGTCCTCGGCGCCGACTGTTGCCCCCGCGGGGGCGGCGCCGGCCGCGGTGGCGGTGGCGGTGGCGGCAGGGGCCGGCGGGACGACGGTCGCCGGCGCGTGGTCCCGGTACCGGTTGGTGATGGGCATGCGACGATCCTTGCCGAACGCCTTGGCCGTGATGCGGACGCCCGGCGGGGACTGGCGTCGCTTGTACTCGGCGCGGTCGACGAGCGCGGCGACGCGCGCCACCAGCGCCGGGTCGTAGCCGGCGCCCGCCACGTCCGCGATCGACCGGTCGTGGAGCACCAGCGCGTCGAGCAGCGGATCGAGGACGTCGTAGGGCGGGAGGCTCTGGTCGTCGCGCTGGTCGGGGCGCAGCTCGGCCGATGGCGGCTTGACGAGCACCGACGCGGGGATGACGTCGGCTCCCGCGCTGGCGTTGCGGTAGCGGCACAGGCGGTACACGAGGGTCTTGGGGACGTCCTTGATGACGGCGAAGCCGCCGGCTGAGTCGCCGTAGAGCGTGGAGTACCCGGTGGCGAGCTCGCTCTTGTTGCCCGTGGTGAGCACGATCCACCCGCGGGCGTTGGACACCGCCATGAGCAGGACGCCGCGGATGCGCGACTGCAGGTTCTCGTCGGTGAGCCCGGTGGGCACCTCGCCGAGGGCGGTGCCGATGAGCCCCGCCAGCGCCTCGTGGGCGGCCTCGATCGGCACCGTACGGAGGTCGATGCCGAGGTGGTCGGCCAGGGCGGTGGCATCGGTGACCGAGCCGGGGCTCGAATAGCGCGACGGCATCGCCAGGCCGTGGACGTGGGCGGCCCCGAGCGCGTCGACGGCCACCGCGGCCACCAGGGAGGAGTCGATGCCCCCCGACAGGCCCACCACGGCGTCGGTGAAGCCGTTCTTGCGCAGGTAGTCGCGCGTGCCCAGCACCAGGGCCTCGTAGACCTGCGCCTCCTCGTCGAGGGGGGCCGGCACCGGCGGTGCGGCCCGGATCGCCGGGTCGCGCCGCGCCGCGCTCACGAGGACCGTCGGCAGGCCGGGGCCGGGGCCGGGGCCGTCGGACGGCACGGGCACGTCGACCACGAGCACCGTCTCGGCGAACCCCTCGGCCGCGGCGACGACCTCCCCGGTGCGGTCCATGACGAAGGAGCCGCCGTCGAAGACCAGCTCGTCCTGGCCGCCGACCTGGTTGACGTAGGCGATGGCGCAGCCCGCCTCGGCCACCCGCTGGCGGGACACGGCCAGCCGGTCGGACCGCCGCCCGATCGAGAACGGCGACGCGTTGACGTTCACCACCAGGCGGGCGCCCCCCGAGGCCTGGGCGCGCACGGGCCCGTCGGGGAACCACAGGTCCTCGCAGATCGACACGCCCACGGGCACCCCGGCGATCTCGTAGAGCTCGAAGCCCGCCGTCCCCGGCGCGAACCAGCGCTCCTCGTCGAAGACGCCGTAGTTCGGGAGCCGGCGCTTGTGGTACACGCCGCGCACCGCGCCGCCCGCACACACCGCCACAGCATTGCGGAGCCGCCGGGGGGCGCCGCGGATCGCCGCCTCGCGCGCCACGGTTCCGGCGCCCGACGCGTGGGTGACGGCGTCCCCGACGTCGTCGTGCCCGGCCACGTCCACGAACCCCACGATCGCCACGCACGCGGCCGTCGCCGACGCCACCCGGTGGATCGCCGCCAGGTTGTCGGCGACGAACGCCGGCTTGAACAAGAGGTCCTCAGGGGGGTACCCCGTGATGGCGAGCTCCGGGAAGGCGGCCACGTCGGACCCGTCGGCCTCGGCGCGGGCCAGGTGCTCGATGATCCGCTCGGCATTGCCGTCGACCTCCCCGACGACCGTGTCGAGTTGGCACAGCGCCACACGAAGGTGGGACACGGCCGAATCCTATCGGCGGCCCCCGCGCACGCCGCCTGGCATGCTGCGGTCGTGGGAACGGCGCCACTCCGACGAGCACGTAGGTGACCGGCAGGCCCGGGCCATGACGGTGCCCCAGGCGGTGGAGGCCCTCGCCGAGCGTTCGGCCGCGCCCGACGCCGCTCTCGCCGTCCTGCGACGGCTCGCCGAGGAGCGCGCCGGGGTCGTCGAGGACATGGCGTCACCGGCGGGCCCGACCGCCCGGGCGGTCGCGCTGGTGCGCGTGGTGGGCGCCAGCAATTCCCTGGGCCGGCTGTGCGTGGCGGACCCCGACGCCCTCGACGTCCTCGACGCGCTGGACCGGCCGGGCCCCGTCGACGCGTCGAGCCCCGAGGCCCTGGCCCGCTCCAAGCGCCTGGAGCTGTTGCGCATCGCGGCGCGCGACCTGCTCGGCATGGACTCGCTCGACGCCGTCGGGACGGCGCTGGCCGACCTCGCCCAGGACGTCCTGCAGGCGGCGGTGACCCTCGCCCTCGACGAACCGGCCGCTGACGGCACGACACTCGCCCTGATCGGCATGGGCAAGCTCGGTGGCCGCGAGCTCAACTACGCCAGCGACGTCGACGTGCTGTTCGTCACGCGGCGCGGCCCCGACGAGGACGTGGCGCGCCGCGTCCTGCGGATCGCCCGGCTGTCGTTCCGCGTCGACGCCGACCTGCGACCCGAGGGCCGCGCCGGCCCACTCACCCGGTCGCTCGACGGCTACCGCTCCTACTGGGACCGGTGGGCCGCCACCTGGGAGTTCCAGGCACTGCTGAAGGCCCGCGCCGTGGCCGGCGACGCCGGGCTCGGCGGCGAGTTCGAGCGCGCCGCCCACGAGCAGGTCTGGGGACGGAACTACAGCGCCGACGAGATCGCGGCGGTCCGGTCGATGAAGGCGCGCGCCGAGGGGCTGGTCGCCGGCCGCGGCCTCACCGGACGCGAGATCAAGCGCGGTCCGGGCGGGATCCGCGACATCGAATTCGCCGTACAGCTGCTGCAATTGGTGCACGGCCGCAACGACCCCGGCATCCGGGACCGCTCGACCCTCGGGGCGCTCGACGACCTGGCCGACGCCGGCTACGTGGCCCGGGGGGACGCCACCGTGCTGGCCCGCGCCTACCGGTTCCTGCGCACCGTCGAGCACCGGCTCCAGCTCGTCGAGGAGGAGCAGACCCATTCGGTCCCCGCCGATCCTGTCGCCCGCCGACGGTTGGCGCTCGTCATGGGGTTCGAGGACGATCCCTCGGCACCCGCCGTGGCGCGGTTCGACGACGAGCTGCGCCGGTGCCAGCGCGACGTCCGGGCGATCCACGAGCGGCTCTTCTTCCGCCCCCTGCTCGAGGCGTTCGCCACCGTGGAGACCACCGGCGAGGACGGCGGGGTGGGAACGGTCATGTCGGCCGACGCCGTGGCCCGGCGACTCGACGCCTTCGGCTTCGCCGACGTGGCCCGCACCCGCGCCGCCGTCGAGGAACTGGCGGGCGGCCTGACGCGCAGCTCGCGGCTCATGGCCCAGTTGCTGCCGCTGCTGCTCGACTGGCTGTCGCTCGCGCCCGACCCCGACCTCGGCCTCCTGGGGCTGCGCAACCTGACCCTCGGCGCCCACCAGCGGTCGCTGGTCGTCTCCACCTTCCGGGAGTCCTCGGAGGCCGCCCGGCGCCTGTGCCTGTTGCTCGGGTCGAGCCTGATCCTCGCCGAGGCCATCGAGCGCAACCCCGAGCTGATCGCCACCATCGGCGACGACGAGGCGCTGGCCCCGACACCGCGCCCGGTGCTCGTGGCCGAGGCCGGGGAGCGCCTGCGTCGCGACGACGACGAGACGTGGCGCCGGGCCCAGCTGGTGCGCATCCGCCAGGACCAGCACGTGCGCATCGCCGCGCGCGACCTGCTCGACGTGGCCGACATCGTCGCCACCGGCCAGGCGCTGGCCGAACTGGGCGAGGCGCTCCTCGAGGTCGCCCTCGAGGTGGTGCAACCCGACATGCCGTTCTCGATCGTGGGCATGGGCCGCCTCGGCGGTGGCGAGATGGCCTATGCCAGCGACCTCGACGTGCTGCTCGTCTACGACGGCGCCGGGGACGCGGCCGGGGAGACCGTGGCCGAGGCACTGCTGCGGTTCATGCACGGGCCGAGCCCGGCGCAGCGGGTGGCGGCCGTCGACCTCGGGCTGCGGCCCGAAGGCGGCCAGGGCCGCCTGGCGCGCGACCTCGACGGCTACGCCGCCTACTTCGAGCGCTGGGCCCAGACCTGGGAGCGCCAGGCCATGCTGCGCGCCCGGGTCGTCGCCGGCGACCGCGAGCTCGGGGCGCGCTTCATGGCGCTGGCACGCGACTTCGTGTGGGACCCACCGCTCACCGACGCCGACGTGGCCGCCATCCGTCGCATGAAGGCCCGCATGGAGCGCGAGCGCATCCCGGCGCGCGACGACCCCCAATTCCATCTGAAGCTCGGGCGCGGGTCGCTGTCGGACGTGGAGTGGACGGTGCAGCTGCTGCAGCTGCGGCACGGCCTCGCCGAGACGAGCACCATGACCGCGCTCGAGGCCCTCGCGGCCGACGGTGCCCTGGCGCCCGCCGACGTCGACGCCCTGCGTGACGCCTACCGCTTCTGCGAGCGGACCCGCAACCGCTGGCACCTGGTGGGCGCCCTCCCCGGCGGCACCTCGCCGGGCGACGCGCTCCCCACCCAGGCCCACCAGCTGTCCCGCCTCGCCCGGAGCCTGGGCACGACCCCGGCGCACCTGCGCGACGACTACCGCCGGGTCACGCGGCGGGCCCGCCGCGTGGTCGAGCGGGCCTTCTACGGCATCGAGGACGCCTGAACCCGGTCCCGGAGGGCACCCTGCGGACAGACGAGCGCACGGGTGCCGGCGTTAGCATGCGGACAGTGCAGACGTCAGGCCGGTCCTGAGCACCATGGCGACCCGCAAGCAGGACGTCGAGCGTGCCCGCGACCCGGACGCCACGCCCGACGAGCTCGTGGGCGCGGTGCTCCGCCTCATGCCGGACGCTGCGCTGGTCGTGGACGCAGCGGGGCAGATCGTGGCGGCCAACCCCGGCGCCGAGGCCATGTTCGGCTACCCTCCCGGCGCGCTGCAGGGGGTGGCGGTGGACGTCCTCGTCCCCGAGCGGCTCCGGGCCGGCCACGCCCGGCACCGGTCCTCGTACATGGCCAGCTCCAGCCAGCGCCCCATGGGGGCGGCCGTCGAGCTGTGGGCCACGCGCCTCGACGGGACCGAGTTCCCCGTCGACATCAGCCTCGCCCCGCTCGGTATGCCCGAGCGGGCCCTGACGTTGGCCGCCGTGCGGGACCTGACGGGGCGGCGTGCCGAATGGGACGCGCAGGCGCGGCTGGCGGCCATCGTGTCGTCGACCGACGACGCCATCGTGTCGACCGACCTGAACGGCACGATCACGAGCTGGAATCCCGGGGCCCAGCGCCTGCTCGGCTACCGCGCCGACGAGGTCATCGGCCGGCCGGTGTGGCGCCTGGTCCCCGAGGGGCTGCGCGCCGAGGTGGAGGAGCAGATGGCCCGGGCGCGCGGGGGCGTGCACATCCCGACCCGCGACACCCTGCGCCTCGACAGGCACGGGGGCCAGGTGGAGGTGGCCGAGTCCCTGTCGCTCGTGCGTGACCCGTCGGGCCGGCCCACCGGGATGTCGGCGGTGATGCGCGACATCTCCGTGCGCAAGCGCGCCGAGCGCGAGCTGCGCCGCCTCCTCGTCGACGGCCAGCGCCGCGAACGCTGGCTGGGCGCCATCTCCGAGGTCCGGTTGTCGATGCTCGGCGGGGGCGACCTCGACGAGTGGCTGGCGCTGATCGCCCGGCGGGTGTCCGAGCTCGCCGACGCCGACGGCATCACCGTCAGCGTGGTCGCCGACGACGACACCATGCTCGAGGTGATCGCCGCCCACGGGGCGCCCGTCGAGGAGTACCGGGGCGACCTCGTCCCCCTGGAGGGCTCGCTGCAGGGCCGGGTGTTCACGTCCAACCGCTCCATCGCGATCGACGACCCGTCGGCCGCCATCGGCATCGACCAGGGCCTCGCCGCCTCCCGCGGCATCGGGCCCATCCTCGTGGCCCCCATCGACACGGCCCACGGGGTCGGCGGCGTCCTCGGTGTGGTGCGCCTCGCCGGCAACGCCCCCTTCAGCCCCGAGGAGATCCGCGTCGTGGAGAGCTTCGGCCAGCAGGCCGGGCTCGCCATCGAGCTCGACCGCGCCCAGTCCGACCGGGAGCAGCTCGCCCTCATCGGTGACCGCGAGCGCATCGCCCGGGACCTCCACGACCACGTCATCCAGCGGCTCTTCGCCGTCGGCATGTCGCTGCAGGCCGCCACGCACTCGATCACCGACCCCGCCGTGCTCGACCGGATCGGCGAGTCCGTCGAGGAGCTCGACGCCACCATCCGCGACGTGCGCTCGACCATCTTCTCGCTGTCACTGCGGGCCACCGAGAAGGGCGAAGCGAGCGCCCGCTCGCGCATCCTCGACGTGGCCGCAGCCGCGGTCCCCGCCCTGGGCTTCCAGCCCCGCCTGCAATTCGACGGCCCCGTGGACACCAAGGTCTCCCAGGAGCTCGTCCCCGACGTGCTGGCGGTCGTGCGCGAGGCGCTGTCCAACACGGCGCGCCACGCCAACGCCACCCGGGTCGAGGTCCGTGTCGACGCCCACGACGAGCTGTCGATCACCATCACCGACGACGGCGACGGCATCGGGGACACCACCCGGTCGAGCGGCCTCGCCAACCTCCGGACCCGCGCCGAGGCGCGCGGCGGCTCGATGACGGTCGGGCCCGCTGACGAGCGGGGGACACGGCTGCGCTGGCGGGTGCCGTTCGCACCCTGACCCGAGGGGTGCGCCGCCGCGCGCCCCCGAGAGCACCGCCTGGCCGCTACTCGGCCGGCTCGGGCACCTCCGCCAGGTCCACGTCGCGCCGGGCGATGACGTGGACGTCGACGTCGCAGTCGGCCGCGAAGCGCAGCACGCGCTGGACCACCGACCCCTTGGTGAGCTCCTCCCAGCGGCTCCGACGGCTCGAGCCCATGACGATCTGGGTGACTTGGTTCTCACGGGCGAAGTCGACCAGGGCGCGCGCCGGGTCGTCGCGGTTCAGCTCGTGCCACTCGGCGCCGAGGTCGTCGACCAGCTGGTGCAGCGCCTCGAGGGCGGGCCCGCCCCGGCGGCTCTGCTCGGCCGCCACGATGTGCACGGCGTGCAGGTCGGCCTTGGTCCGGGCCGCGATGCGCGCCGCACGACGGATGACGGCGTCGGTGCCGTGCGCCCCGGTGACCGCCACCATGATGCGCTCCCTCG
This sequence comes from Acidimicrobiales bacterium, assembly GCA_035531755.1. Lineage (NCBI taxonomy): Bacteria > Bacillati > Actinomycetota > Acidimicrobiia > Acidimicrobiales > Acidimicrobiales bacterium. The sequence goes on from DATKSK010000041.1 coordinate 41,720, forward strand.
TCTCCCAGACGGCGTCGGGGTGGCGCTCGTGGAGGTAGGCGAGCAGCTCGTCCTCGGTCTGGTCGGCCACGAAGCGCAGCGCCAACTCTCGCAGCGCCACCAGGTTCTCGGTGCGGAAGAAGTGCGTGAGCGCCTCGGGCACCTTCTCGGCCGGATAGATGTTGCCGTGCACCATCCGCCGCCGCAGCGCCTCGGGTGAGGAGTCGATGAGCTCGAGCTGGTCGGCGCGACGCACGACCCAGTCGGGCACGCGCTCGCGCACCCGGGTGGCCGTCATGCGCTCCACGGCGTCGGCGATGCTCTCGAGGTGCTGCACGTTGACGGTGGTGATCACGGCGATCCCGGCGTCGAGCAGCTCGATGACGTCCTGCCAGCGCTTGTCGTTGCGCCCCGAGCCCGGGACGTTCGTGTGGGCGAGCTCGTCCACCAGTGCCAGGGCGGGCGTGCGGGCCAGGACGGCGTCGACGTCCATCTCCTCGAACTGGGTGCCGCGGTAGGAGACCACCCGGCGGGGCACCACCTCCAGGTCGCGGATGAGCTCGGCGGTCCGGGGGCGCCCGTGGGTCTCGACGAAGCCGACGACGACGTCCGCGCCGCGGCGGTGGCGCCGCCACCCCTCGTCGAGCATGGCGAAGGTCTTCCCCACACCCGCTGCGGCGCCCAGGTAGATGCGGAACCGGCCCGTGGGGCCCACGGCGTCGGGCTCGACCGCCTCGCCACCCGTCCGTCGTCCGGCGTGCCCGGGGTGGGACCGGTCCGCCTCGTCGCTCATCGGCCCATTGTGCCCGGTGCCCGGCCCGTGCTGCGCCGGTTCACGGGCAGCCGGTTCACGGGCAGCCGGTTCGCGGGCAGCCGGTTCGCGGGCAGCCGGTGCGCGGGGAGCCGGTGCGCGGGGAGCCGGTGCGCGGCGCCGGTAACGTGGACGGTCGAGGGGCAGAAGGTAGGACCGATGGGCACGACACGGCGCGCGGTGATGGGCTCGATCGCCGCGCTCGCCGTCATGGGGGTGCTCGTCGCCGTCATGGTGCCGCTGCGCAGCCACGTCAGCATCGCCACCACCGCCCTCGTCCTCGTGGTCCCGGTCGTAACCGGTGTGGTGGTGGGAGGGTTCGCGGCGGGCGTCGTCGGCGTGGTCACCGGCTTCCTCGTGTACGACCTGGTGTTCATCCCGCCCTATTACACGCTGTCGGTGGGAGCCACGGAGAACTGGGTGGCACTGGGTGTGTACGCCGCGGTGATGGTGCTCGTGGCGAGTCTGGTTGCCCGCCTCGATGCCGCACGCGCCGAGGCCGGTCAGCGCGAGCAGGGTATCCAGCGCCTGTTCGAGCTCACCGACCTCCTCATCGAGGACCGGCCCCTACCCGAGGTGCTCGAGCTCATCGTGTCCACCGTCCACGACGCCTTCGGTCTGCGCAGCGTGGCCCTCGTCCTGCCCGTGGGGAGCAAGCTGGACGTCGTGGCGTCGGCCGGGGAGCCCATCTCCGACGCCGAGCTGCGCCGCGTGGCCCCGGCGCCCGGGGTCCCCACCAGCCTGGGCGCTGCGGGCGACGGGTCGCGCCACGACCGCGCCCAGACCGTGGCCCTCACGGCCACGGGCCGGCCGGTCGGCCTGCTGCGGATCCGCGGGGCCGCGCTCAGCCCGCACGAGCAGGAGCTGCTGCGGACGTTCACCAACCACATGGCCCTCACGCTCGAGCGCGCCCAACTGCGCGAGCAGGCCCTGCGCACCGAGCTGCTCGAGGAGGTCGACCGCCTCCAGCGGGCGCTCGTGGGTGCGGTCTCGCACGACCTGCGCACCCCGCTGGCGACGATCAAGATGTCGGCGTCCACCATGCGCAACCCCGACGTCGAGGTCGCGCCCGAGCAGCGCGCCGAGCTGCTCGAGCTCATCGACTCCCAGGCGGACCGCCTCGACCGCCTCGTGACCAACCTGCTGGACCTGTCGAGGGTGCAGGCCGGCGCGCTCGAGCTGCGAAACCAGCCCATCGCCGTCGTCGACCTCGTCACCGAGGCGCGGCGCGGCCTCGGCCACGTCATGGACGACGCCGAGGTGACGCTGCGGATCCCCGCCGACCTGCCGCTCGTCGACGTGGACCATCTGCTCATCGGGCAGGTGCTCGCCAACCTCCTCGACAACGCCGTGCGCCACGCGCCGCGGGGCACCGCCGTCACGGTGTCGGCCGGGCGGCACGAGGACGGCCTCGTCCACGTCGTGGTGGAGGACAAGGGGCCGGGCATCCCCCGCGCCGAGCGCGCCAACGTCTTCCTGACGTTCACCCGGGGCGGGGCGAGCGGTGGGACCGGGGTGGGTCTCGCCATCGCCCGGGCCTTCGTCGCCGCCCACGGGCAGGACATCTGGGTGGAGGACGCGCCCGGCGGCGGGGCGCGCTTCATCTTCACCCTGCCGGTCGCGCCCGTCGCCGCCGTGGTCCCCTGAATGGTCAGGGTCCTCGCCGTCGACGACGACCAGGCGCTGCTGCGGGTGCTGCGCATCGGCCTGGGCGCCCTCGGCTACGACGTCCAGGTGGCGACCACCGGGGAGCAGGGGATCTCCCGGGCCGCCGTGGGCGCGCCCGATGTCATCGTCCTCGACCTGGGCCTGCCCGACCTCGACGGCATGGACGTGTGCCGGCGGATCCGCCAGTGGAGCGAGGTGCCGGTGATCGTGCTCTCCGCCGACGGCACCGAGGACCGCAAGATCGCCTCGCTCGACGGCGGCGCCGACGACTACATGACCAAGCCCTTCGGCATGGGCGAGCTCGAGGCCCGGCTGCGCGTCGCCCTGCGCCACCGTGCCACCGGGCGCGACGACGAGGAGGCCAAGCACCTTACCGTGGGCCCGCTCGAGCTCGACCTCGTCCACCACGAGGCACGCCTGGCGGGAGCGGCGGTCGAGCTCACCACCCGCGAGTTCTCCCTGCTCGCCTACCTCGCCCGCCACGCCGGCAAGATCTGCACGCACCGCATGATCCTCGAGCACGTGTGGGGCCCCCACTACGGCACCGAGACGCAGTACCTGCGCGTGTACGCCTACCGCCTGCGCCGCAAGCTCGGCGACGAGCACGGCAGCTTCCTGCGCACCCACCCGGGTGTGGGCTACCAGCTCGTGGACGGCGGCGCCTGACCCGATCACACCCTCGCCGTTTCTCGTCACGGCACCCGATCACACCGTCCCCGTCTCCGTCCTCGTCACGGCGCGTCGATCACACCGTCCCCGTCTCCGTCCTCGTCACGGCGCGTCGAGGAACGAGGAGGTCACGGGGGGAACCAGCAGGCCGCGGATGTCGAGCCAGCGCGTCGCCAGGTCCCGCAGCGCGGCGAGGGTCGAGGCGTTGAACAGGCCGCCCAGCGCCGCAGCCGACGCCTCCGGGGCGACCACGCTCCCCTCCTCCACCCGCCGCCGGAGCACCTCGGGGCTGACGTCGACGAGGTCGATGCGGTCGGCCGAGGAGACGAAGGCGTCGGGCACCGTCTCGTGGGGGAGGACGCCGGTGATCCGCTCGATCGACGCCGAGAGGCTCTCGATGTGCATGACGTTCAGCGTCGTGATCACGCCGATCCCCACGGCGAGGAGCGCGTCGACGTCCTGCCAGCGCTTCTCGCGCCGGGACCCGGGCACGTTGGTGTGGGCCAGCTCGTCGACGAGCACCACGGCCGGCCGGCGCGCTGTGATGCCGTCGGCGTCCATTTCGTCGAACGTCGAGCCGTGGTGCGCGACCGGCACGGGCGCCACCCGCTCGCAGGCGGAGAGCATGGCGCCGGTGTCGACCCGGCCGTGTGTCTCCACCCACCCCGCCACCACGTCGACCCCCGCCGAGGACAGGCGCCGCCCCTCGCTGAGCATGGCGTACGTCTTCCCCACGCCCGGTGCCGAGCCCAGGTAGACGTGCAAGGCACCCCGATCCCGGACGCGGGCCTCGGGCATCTCAGATCTCGAACCGGTAGACGGGATCCCACACGGTCGGCTCGGTCTCCCCGGTGAGCACCGTGCCCTCGACGGTGCAGCGCATCCCCTCCGCCAACCCGGGCAAAGGGTCGGGCCGGGTGAAGACGAGCGTCAGCCGGCCCGTGCCGTCGTCGAGCCGCGCCGTGCACGTCTGCACGCCGCGCCACCGCCGCATCTCGACGGTGCCCACCGTGCCGGTGACGACCACCCGGTGACGCGGCTCGGCGTCGGCGACGCACCGGATGATGGGCCGGCCGCCCCAGGACTCGGGCGACGGCGGGAGGCTCCCGTTCACCGGAGGCGGGCGAGGGCTTCGTTCAGCTCCAGGACCGTGACGTAGTCGGCGCCGAGGAAGCCGAGCTCCCGGGTGTGGACATGGGTGGCGACGAGCCGGCGCACCGTGGCCGGCGACAGGCCCCGGGCACCCGCCACCGCGTCGACCTGGGCGTAGGCGTCGGCCGGCGAGATGTCGGGGTCGACGAGGCTGCCCGAGGTGGTGACGAGGTCGTTGGTGGGCACGATGCCCTCCTTCTCGAGCACGCCGGCCTGCTTGGCCACCGCGTCGCGGACCGTCTTCGACCGCGGGCCACCCTGGAAGGTGCCCGACACCACGACCCCGCCGGGGCCGGTCGTCACCACCGTGCCGTCGGGACGGCCCTGGAACCACTTGGGCCCGGACCAGGCCTGTCCGATGAGCGTCGAGCCGTCAGCGGTGAGCGAGCCGTCGGCCTGGTGCCTGAACAGCAGCTGAGACAGGCCCGTGCCGGCGAGCGGGTAGGCCAGGCCCACCAGGACGAGGAAGATGACCGAGAGGACCACCGAACGGCGGAGGTGGACGAGCATCAGTAGGCCCCGGTGGCTGTCAGGATCAGGTCGATCAGCTTGATGAAGACGAAGGGCACGACGACCCCGCCCACGCCGTAGATCAGCACGTTGCGGCGCAGGATGGCGCTGGCGTTCGACGGTCGCCACCGCACCCCGCGCAGCGCCAGCGGGATGAGCGCCACGATCACCAGCGCGTTGAAGATGACGGCCGACAGCACCGCGCTGTGGGCGTTATGCAGTTTCATGATGTTGAGCGAGTTGAGCCGGGGGTAGACGGACACGAACAGCGCCGGGATGATGGCGAAGTACTTGGCGACGTCGTTGGCGATCGAGAAGGTCGTGAGCGCCCCCCGGGTGATGAGCAGCTGCTTGCCCACCTCGACCACGTCGATCAGCTTGGTGGGGTTGGAGTCGAGATCGACCATGTTCCCGGCTTCCTTGGCGGCCGTGGTGCCGGTGTTCATGGCCACGCCCACGTCCGCCTGGGCCAGCGCCGGGGCGTCGTTGGTGCCGTCACCCATCATGGCGACGAGCTTCCCGCCCTCCTGCTCGCTCTTGATCAGCTCCATCTTGGCCTCGGGCGTGGCCTCGGCCAGGTAGTCGTCGACACCGGCCTCCTGGGCGATGGCCGCGGCGGTGAGCGGGTTGTCACCGGTGATCATCACCGTGCGGATCCCGACGGCTCGCAGGTGGTCGAAGCGCTCCCGGATGCCCTCCTTCACGACGTCCTTGAGCTCGATGACCCCGAGGATGGTGGGGCCGTCGGCGACCACCAGCGGCGTGGAACCGGCCCGGGCGATGCGTTCCACGACGGCGTCGAGCCCGTCGGGGACGGCGCCTCCCTGTTCCCCCACCCAGCGGCGCACCGACTCGGTGGCCCCCTTGCGGACGCGGCGCCCGTCGGTGTCGAGCCCGGACATCCGGGTGGTGGCGGTGAAGGGGACGAAGCTGTGCCCGGCACCCAGGGCGCGCTCGCGGATGCCGAAGCGCTCCTTGGCCAGCACCACGATCGAACGACCCTCGGGCGTCTCGTCGGCGAGGGAGGCGAGCTGGGCGGCTTCGGCCACCTCCTCCTCGGTCCGGTCGCCCACGGGGAAGAACCCCGACGCCATGCGGTTGCCGAGGGTGATCGTCCCCGTCTTGTCCAGGAGCAGGGTCTGCACGTCGCCGGCGGCTTCGACGGCCCGACCGCTCATGGCCAGCACGTTGCGCTGGACCAGGCGGTCCATGCCGGCGATGCCGATGGCCGAGAGCAACGCCCCGATGGTGGTGGGGATGAGGCACACGAGCAGCGACACCAGGATGACCACGTCGACCGCGCCGATGCGGCCGTGACCGGACACCAGGCCCGAGAACAGGCCGAAGGGCTGCAGCACGACCACCACCGGCAGGAAGACGAGGGTGAGCGCGGCGAGCAGGATGGTGAGGGCGATCTCGTTGGGAGTCTTCTGCCGGTTGGCCCCCTCGACGAGGGCGATCATGCGGTCGAGGAAGGTGTGGCCGCGCTCGGCGGTGATCCGCACGACGATGCGGTCGGACAGGACCTTGGTGCCGCCCGTGACCGCCGAGCGGTCCCCCCCGGACTCGCGGATGACCGGGGCCGACTCGCCGGTGATGGCGGACTCGTCGACCGACGCCACGCCCTCGGTGATCTCGCCGTCGGAGGGGATGGCGTCGCCGGCCTCGCACACCACGAGGTCGCCCCTGGCCAGCGCGGACGCCGCCACCCGCTCCTCGGCGCCGTCGGGGCGCAACCGGCGCGCCTCGGTCTCGGCTCGCATGCGCCGCAGCGTGGCCGCCTGGGCCTTGCCCCGGCCCTCGGCCATGGCCTCGGCGAAGTTGGCGAAGATCACCGTCAGGAACAGCCAGATGGTGATGCTCCACGTGAAGATGCCGGGGTGGGCGATGGCCTCGAAGAGCGTCACCACCGTGCCCACGAGGACGACGAACATGACGGGGTTCCTGACCTGCACCCGGGGGTCGAGCTTCTCGAGCGAGCCCACCAGGGCCTGCCCCAGGATCTCGGTGTCGAACAGGCTGCGGGCCTGGGCGACACCGCGCGCCCCGGTGGGCGACGGCGGCTGCGGCTGTGCCATGACGGTCGTCATCGGAAGAGCTTTCCGTGCAGGAGTTGTTCGGCGATGGGGCCGAGGGACACGGCGGGGAAGAACGTCAGCCCACCCACGATGAGGATCACGCCGATGAGCAGGCCGACGAACAGCGGCGAGTCGGTGTGGAAGGTGCCCTCGCCGGCGGGCACGATCTTCTTCTCGGCCAGGGCCCCGGCGAGGGCGAGCACCGGGATGATGATGACGAAGCGCCCCAGCAGCATGGCCACCGAGCCCATGACGTTGTAGAAGGCGGTGTCGCCCGAGAGCCCGCCGAAGGCCGAGCCGTTGTTGTTGCCCTGCGAGGTGAAGGCGTACAGGATCTCGGTGAACCCGTGGGGACCCCCGTTCCCGGGCGCCACCCGCCCGGCATGGATCGACACCGCCACCGCCGTGACGACGAGCACCGTGACGGGCATCACGAGGACGCCGAAGGCTGCCAGCTTCACCTCCCGCGACTGGATCTTCTTGCCCAGGTACTCCGGCGTCCGGCCCACCATCAGCCCGCCGATGAACACGGTGATGAGGGCGAAGAGCAGGATGGTGTAGAGGCCGCTGCCGGTTCCTCCCGGCGACACCTCGCCCAGCATCATGCCGGTGAGCAGCCCGAAGCCCCCCATGGGGGTGAACGAGTCGTTGGCGCCCGAGACGCTCCCGGTGGAGGTCTGGGTGGAGGCGACGTTGTAGAGCGTCGTGGGCAGGACCCCGAAGCGGACCTCCTTGCCCTCCATGTTCCCCTGGGGCTGGGCCACGACGTGGGCGGCGGCCACCGCCGGATTGGGCTGGGACTCCGCGTAGGAGGAGAAGCCCACCCAGGCGCCGAAGATGATGACCATGGCCATGAGCACGGCCACGCCCTGGCGCACGCTGCCGACCATCCTCCCGAACGTGTACGTGAGCGCGAACGGGATGCACAGCAGCAGGAAGTACGACAGGAAGTGGGTGGCGCCGGTCGGGTCCTCGAATGGATGGGCCCCGTTGGCGTTCAGGGGCCCGCCGCCGTTGGTCCCCAGCTGCTTGATGGCCTCCTGGAACCCGAAGGGGCCCCGGGCGACGACCTGCGTCGTGCCGGTGAGGGCGTTGTGGATCGTCGCCGGCCCCGCCAGGGTCTGGATGGCTCCCTGGCCCACGAAGATCAGGCCGGCGACGAAGGCGATGGGGATCAGGATGTAGAAGATGCAGCGGACCAGGTCGACCCAGAAATTGCCGATGGTGGGCGACCCCTTGCGGGCGAACCCGCGGATCATGGCGACGGCCACGGCGATGCCGACCGCGGCGCTGGCGAAGTTCTGCACGGTGAGCGCGGCCATCTGCGAGAAGTACGACATCGTCGACTCGCCGGCGTAGTTCTGCCAGTTGGTGTTGGTGACGAACGACACCGCTGTGTTCCACGACAGCGCCGGGGCCACGGCGCCGAGGTGCTGCGGGTTGAAGGGGAGGCTCCCCTGGATGCGCTGGATGACGTAGGTGAAGAGGATCGCCACGCCCGAGAAGACGACCAGGGCGCCGGCGTAGCGTTGCCAGGACTGCTCGGCCTCGGGGTCGACCCCGAGGGCGCGGTACACGGGGCGCTCGGCCCATGCCAGGAACGTCACCCGGCCCTCGAACACGCCCACCATGTAGGAGCCGAGGTAGCGCCAGGCCAGGCCGAGGGTCACCACCAGGGCGGTGATCGTCCAGAAGTAGCCCATCAGAACCACTCGGGCTTGAACAGCGCCACGCCCAGGTAGATGAAGACGACGATGGAGACTGCCAGCAGGATGACCTGGACGGCGCTCATACGTGCTCGAGCCCCCAGATCAGCCCGAGCATGGCCGCCACGAAGAGGACGATGCCGAGCACAGCCATGAAGTCACCCATGGGGAGAGCGTCCGGCCGGACGGGGTGAACGTGCTGTGAACGCGACCTCCCGGGCGTGAACAAGATGTGAACGCACCCCGGACGCACCCCGGACTCCCGACCTGGGACGCGTGACGCGTCCCTCGGGTCCCAGCGTGCCTCAGGTCGCCGGGCGGCTCACGTCGTCGATCGCCCCGCCGCCGGTCGCGGCCGGCCGAGGCGGCCCACCAAGGTGGGCAGCTCCCTGACGGGGCGGCCCTTGCGGCCCAGCCTGCGGGAGCGCATGGCGATGTCGACGACGTTGGTCATCACCTCGCCGAAGGTGTCGGGGTCGGCGATGAGCCAGGCGTGCGACCCTTCCACCGTGAACGAGTGGGGTCCGCCGAGCACCTCGCACATCTCCTCGAAGGCGTCGCGGGTGATGATCCGGTCCCGCTTCCCCCACAGCACGACGACGGGGAGCCGCCGGCTCTTCAGCTCCTCGAGCTCGCCCGTGAGATCGGCGTCGCGGGCCAGGGCGGCCACGCGCCAGAAGGCCCGGGGATCGCGGACGAGGTTCGGCACCGCCTCGGCGAGGATGACGGGCAGGACGCGCCGTGCCTGGGCGAGGGGCCAGAGGTCGCCGGGGAAGTGCAGGCCCCAGTCCCACAGGGGCCGCTGGGCCATGGTGCGCGCCGTGTGGCCCCGCCCGGCCCACGCCGAGGCCCCGATGGAGTTGATGAGCACGAGGCCCCGGACGCGCTCGGGATGGTCGTGGGCGAACACGATCCCGACGCCGCCGCCGAAGGAGTGTCCCACGATCAGCGCAGGCTCGGTGACGCCGACGGCGTCGAGGAATTCCGCCAGCCACGAGGCGAAGCCGGCCAGCGACCACGACCGCGCCCGTAGCGAGGCCGTGCCTCCGAAGCCCGGCAGGGCGGGCGCGACGACACGCACACCGGCGGCCACGAGGCGGGCCAGGGCCCGCTTGTAGACCCGGTGGTCGAGGCCCCAGCCGTGCAGGAAGACCACGGGGGTGCCCTCGCCGGCCTCGCCGTAGGCAGCCGGTCGCCCGGCCACCTCGACGTCCTTCCACGACAGCCAGAAGGCCTCACGGCCTTCCTGGTACCGATCGTGGAGGCCACCCCCGCCCACGTCGCCGGCAACGGTCCGTGCCCCAGCCATACGTCCACCCTGGCGCTCGGGCCGCACTGCGCCCAGGGTCGAAGGTCCCCGGGGGCATCTCCACCCGCCATTCCGTAACGAATGGGGTTCCGGTAGCCTGAGAATTCACGCAAGGCATCTCGGGGGGGAGCTGCCAATGAAATCGACGCTCGGAAAGGTCCTCGCCGCATCGGCGAGGCGCATGGACCTGCCGGTCGGCGCGGCCGGGGACGACGCCCACCGCGAGCCCGACGACGGCCATCCCGAGGACCCCGCGGCGCAGGACACGAGCGCGACCATCCTGCTCCTCCTCTGAACCCATCCGATGCCCGACCGCGGAAGCGAGCGCTGAGCCGGTGACACCCTGGGAGTACGCCCACATCTCGGCCGGCTTCGACGGCAATTCCCAGCTCTGGGCCCTGACGATGCGCGTCCCCGGTCACGAACTCGAGAAGCGGACCGCCGGCGGCGTCGCCTGGATCAGCGAGATCCTGAACGAGCTCGGCAAGGACGGCTGGGAGCTGGTCGACCGCGTGGCCACCGGCACCGGCGGCAACGCCTACGTGACGGGCTGGCAGTTCATCTTCAAGCGCCCGACCGAGTAGCGCATCAGCGCTGACGGCGGCGCAACTCAGCGTCGACGTCCGCTTCGGTGATCGGCCGGCGGAAGTAGTCCCAGATGTGGAAGACGAGGCCGACACCCCAGCCGGCGAGCACCCATCCCGGCCAGAAGTACCCGGCCCCCGTGAACGCCCACACCGCCACGAGGAACGCGTTGATCACCAGGTAGGCGACCACGTGCCCGAACAGGTCGCGCCGGGCCTCGAGCCGCTTGCGTGCCTCGTCCCGCTCCGGCGACGGCGCTGCCGTGTGAGGTGCGGACTCGGCCACAGGTGCTCTCTCGGCTCCCTGCAGATCCGTCATCGGCCCTCCCTTCATGGCCAGGCAGCACCGCACGTTGGCTCGCAGCACTGCTCCTACCGTCACCGTGGATCTCCGGAGCGGGCGCCCGCCAGGGCCGAACGGACTGAATTCGACCTCTGTGCCCTGACCAGGACACGCGTACGCGCCACGAGCGAGGAGCCCGATGGTCGTCCGGACCGGGATCGAGCCGTTGGTGCAACCCTTGGCCGCATCCTCACTGGGTAGGACGGACATCTGGCTCTACGCCCGTCCGTGGACAGCGCATCGTGGACTGCGCTCGTGGACCGCGCTCGAAAACGGCCACACCCGGGTAGTCGGTAGCCAAGGCCTCCGCGATGCCCGCCCTATTGACCGCGCGCCCTTCTCCGTTGCTCCCGTCGCACTCGGAGCATGGCGAGGAACTTTCGCACGATGAAGCCCACGAGCGACGACCTGCCTACGAACCCGGGGGACCCGGGGCCGCGCTGCCGTAGGCGATTGCGAAACCGTCAGTGTCGGTGTCGGGCAGAGACGGGGTCGAGATTCGGTGTCGACCCTTGAACATCGCACCTGACTCCGAGGCCAGCAGGCCCGGGTTCCCTCCGTCGACGGTGCCGGAATCGAACACCACCGTGCTGTCAGGGGTCAGTGTCACCACGTGCCGTCCGATGGTCGGCGCCTCTTGAATCCATTCCGCGGAGGTCATTGGCCCGACATAGAGCTGCGTCGTCGTGAAGCTCCGGTTGGTGGTCGTGTCGGTGACGGTGATCGTCCAGTCGGGAGCGCCCTGGGTGATCGACACCGTGATGCCGTCGCCGGGATTGACGGCCAACGAGCGTATCGGCGTCTCTGGGGCAGGCAAGATCTCCCACCACGCCCGATAGAAGGCGTGCCCGTTCAGCCAGTCCTGTTCGGTGCCTGCTTGGATCAGGCTGCTGTTGTTGTAGCCATCGATCCCGACCCAAGACGACGAAAACGTGCCCCTCCGGTAGTGGCGCTTCTTGGTCGGCGCCTGAGCCTGCGGAACATGCCAGTTGCCCGTCACGCTGGTGAACCCGGTACCGGTGACGGCATACCCAGACCAGTTCCTCGACGTCCACTCCTTGACTGCCGCCGCACCGGGCACCGCCTTCGGAGCCGGACCCGGAATGCGAGGAGCGTGCGCCTCTCGAAGACCAGACGCGCCTCCTGTCGGGGAACCGGTGGCCGCACCACCCAGGGCAACGGTCCCGACGAGGGCAACTGCGCCAGCTGCAACGGCACGGCATGCTCTTTGCCTCATGTTCGTCCCCCCAGAGGGATTCCTCGATCGACGGACATCCTGGTGGCCGACATCGTAGGCGGGACTGCGCCACGAATCCCGGCTGGGTCCGCTGAAGGCAGATTCGCCAGGCCGGACCGTCAGAAGCACCTTCATCGTCTCTTCAGGTTCGACCGCTTAGATGATTGGCAACAGGGGCTCCGCGCTCGACACAGGGGCGGCGGCGACCGGCCCACGATTCGTCATCAACGCGAGGAGGTCGGATGGTGCAGAACGGCTCGAGGGAGTCGACTCCGGCACGTCCCCGGGTCGTTGCCGGAGACAATGTGGAAGTCCGTACCCGGTATCAGGCGGGTCAGTGGGCCCACGGGTACCAGATAGCGGAGGTCCTGGACGAGGGCTACCGAATCCTCCGGCGCGGATCGCAGGAGGTGATTCCGCAGGTCATCGGAACGGCCGACGTCCGCCTGGACGGCGACAGGTAACGCGGCGCCAGGTGGGTCATCCCCGATCCTGCGAGGCTCGGGTCAACCAAACGGACCCCTTTCTGAGAGTCCAGGGAGTTGAAGTGGTGGGCATGCAACTGCGGAAAGCTCTCGTCCTCGGAGCGGTCTTGGGCGGATCGTCCCTTCTCCTGCTCGGATGCTCGCCCACCGGGACCACGACGAAACACAAGACGACGGCTTTCAGATCACACGTTCCCGCCATACCGCAGCCGCTTCCGAGACTCGCTACGAAACCGACCATTGACGCACTCACGACGACCACGCGGGTGGCCGCGCCGATCCGAGTTCCGACGACCACGGGGGCTGCACCGCCGCCGCCCGCGGGGGTTCTCCTGCCGACGACAACCGTGCCCAGATCGATCCCAACGCAGAAGGTCACGACCTCTACTCCGACGTCCACCCCTGTGACGACGCCCGCACATCCAGTTCACCGCACCGGGCATTCGGCCCATCGCGGTCATCGCGGTCATCGCGGTCGTCACGGCCACAAACACCGAAAGTGACTGGAACTCCAGTCCACCCGAAGCCGAGTCCACAATCGCTCGCACGCACGATGGATCCGAGGCACGCGCCCGGTAGTGAGGTCGACACGGACCACCACCTATACGTCATGTCCGACAGGAGAGAACGCTCCGAGGACGAGCCGACACCGCAGAGGGTCATGACCTCTGCCTACCCTCGCACCGGCAAGACGATGGCAGGCGTTGGCCCGGAGGGAGACGAATGGCGCTTGACCGTCAGGGCGCGGTCATTGGGTATCCGGATAGCCCGTTACACCGTGCGGTGTGCTCGGTGGCTGCTCGGACGCTGACACTGTCTCCTCGACTCTGGGGCCTTGGGGCCCGAACCGACGAGGGCTCTGAGACGCCAGTATCCGTCTCATTCGTACTGATTCATGGAACAAAGTGGGCCGGGCGGAACGAGCCGTGGTGGGGCGCCCCGGACTCGGGCCGCTCACCCGTTATCGCCGGGTCGGAGAATTCCGAGCGCTTGGACCTGGTCGGGTCTCATCCTCGCCCCGAGCACAACCGGCATATCCTCGGTCCGACTGGCAGGACCGGGGTCTGGAACGCGTGGTGCGAGTGTGAGGCTGGGGGGCGTGGGTTCGAGTACCGGAACGCCACTCAGGTGATGTGCGCTCGGAAGGGAGAGGCGCCGAGCCGACGGGGAGCCGGACGAAACCAACAGAAATAGGCTGACGCGACGGGAGCCCACCAGCTTGCGAAGGGAGGACAGTGCGTCCAAGACTCTCTAGGCGACATTTGCTACCTCATGTGACCGGTTCCATCCTTTTGGCACTACTCGTGTCGTGCGGGGCATCACCGCAGGCCGCGCCGACGGAAAAGGTATCCGGAGGACCGAACGGCACGTACCTGGTGGCGGCGGGTATCCACAAGATCCGCCACGTGATCATCATCATGCAGGAGAACCGGTCCTTTGACACGTACTTCGGCACCTTCCCAGGTGCCGACGGGATTCCCATGAAGAACGGGGTTCCCACGGTATGTTCGCCTGACCAGCGCAACGGAAAGTGTGTGGTTCCCTTCGTCGACCATGCCGACGTCAACGGTGGGGGACCGCATGGCCAGGCAAACGCCGTCGCCGACATTGCCGGCGGCAACATGAACGGTTTCGTCGATCAGGTCCTCACGGCGCAACACGGGTGTACTGCCGTGACCGACCCCGCTTGCGCGAGCATTCTCAAACCCACCCAAGAACCGGACGCGATGAGCTACCACACCCAGAGCGACATTCCCAACTACTGGACCTACGCCAAGGATTTCGTGCTCCAGGACCACATGTTCGAGCCCGACGCCTCGTGGAGCCTTCCCGCACACCTCTTCATGGTCTCGGAGTGGTCGGCGTATTGCACCCAGCACGGCAATCCCGGCAGCTGCGTCAACGAAGTGCGAGCCCCGACGACACCCCCAGCGGGCCCGGCGATGTACAACGGCGCCACGCGTCAAGAGCCCATCTACGCTTGGACTGATCTCACATACCTGCTCTACAAGCGGCACGTCTCTTGGGGGTACTACCTCGTGTCGGGCACGGAGCCGGACTGTGAGAACGACTCGGCCCTGTCGTGCGGCCCGGTCAACCAGAATGCCAACACGCCCGGCATCTGGAATCCGCTCCCGTTCTTCGACACGGTCAAGGCGGACGGCCAGCTCGGCAACATCCAATCGGTCGACAACTTCTACGCCAGGGCTCGCAGCGGCACCCTTCCGGCCGTGTCGTGGGTAGTGCCTTCGGGAGCCGTGAGCGAGCATCCCCCGGGTGCCGTGAGCGCCGGTCAATCCTATGTGACGAGCCTCATCGACGCCGTCATGCGGAGCAAGAACTGGGGTTCCTCAGCCATCTTCCTGGCGTGGGACGACTGGGGAGGATTCTACGACAACGTCGTCCCTCCGACAGTCGACGCCAACGGGTACGGACTACGCGTGCCCGGAATGGTCATCAGTCCGTATGCCAAGAAAGGCTACATCGACCACCAAGTGCTGAGCTTCGACGCTTACGACAAGTTCATCGAAGATGATTTCCTCCACGGCCAGCGACTCGATCCGCGCACCGACGGGCGCCCGGACCCTCGGCCGACAGTGCGTGAGAACGTGGCGATACTTGGCGACGTCGTCAGCGACTTCAACTTTGCCCAGACACCTCGGCCTCCGATCATGTTGTCCGTCCATCCACGGACCACCCTCACCGGCTCGCCTCGATGAACACGTCGGGCAAGCCGCGTGGAGGCGACGAGAGACCCCCTCGTCGCGCCCGCGGTCGTGTCGAGGGCCCCAGAGGAGTACGCAATGAGCGAGAGGGACCCCAGGTGGCGGGCGGAAAATCCTGGTGAGGTGGCCACCAGGCTGGTGCCCCTTCGCCTCCGTGTCCGTGCACTTGCCGCTCAAGGTCTGACGGCCCGTCGATCTCCGGCGGTGGATGGGCCTCAGAGCGCGCTATCGGGCGGTGTAGACCGCCCCAAGGGGGAGCGCACAGACCGGCAGTAGGGGGCACCCAGTCGACTGCTATCTGCCGGTGCGCTCGCGGTGCTTGCACCCTGGCCAGCAGCAGGGCCGACGCTGGCCTTCCTCCAGCTCCTCCTGGGTCCGGCGAATGCGGCGTTCTCGGGTCATCTCCTGCTTGGCATCCTCCACCCAGCAGATGAACTCGTTGCGGGCCAGAGGCGTGATGTCCTTCCAGGCATCGAGTGCCGTGGGATTGGCGATCAGCGCCATGCGCAGATCTCCTGGAAGTTCGTGCACCACCCCACCGGGCACTCGCGGGCTGCTCACGAGGCCACGGTATCGGGTCAGGGCGAGCCCTATCACCATCCAAGCGGCCCCGATTGCCGTTCGGGGGCACCCGCGAACAGAAGTCGATGCCACCGAGAACTGTTGATGTCGGTCATGACGTGTATCCAAATGTCGCGACCGAGATGTAGATATGAAGCTCCTATCGTCTGTCAAGGGGCTGGATGAGATCTGCGAGGTCGCCGAACACTTCTCGAGCCACGGCGCTTGAGACAGCGGATGATCTCTCTCTTGCTTTTGCCTTCGAGCGTTCGCCGCTTCACGTAGACGCGGGTCCGGGGCTCCGAGGCCATGCGGACCATGGCGATACGCCAGAGCGGCCTCGTTCGCACGCCGGTCGCCGCGAGGATTGAGTCTCTTGCGTGTGACCATGCCAGAAGAGGCGTCAATCGGTGCGCTCCCACACAGGTGAGCAAATGACGCGTCGCTGCGTAGGCGCTCCGGGTTGTCGCCGGCGGTGACGAGCAGGGTGGCGGCGGTCTCAGTGCCCACTCCGTGGCGGGCGACGAGGTTGGGGGCGGTGGCGGCGACGAGAGGCCCGAGGACCGAGTTGACTCGTGCTATCTCGGCCTCGAGGGCCTGGACGCGTTGAGCCAGCTCGCGCAGAGCAAACTTGGTCGCTCCCTCAACGGTGGTGGGGTCGCCCGGACGTAGGTGCCGCGCTCGCGAAACGAGCTTTCGGAGGGTGACTCCTCGGAACGTCTCACGGAGTTCGTCGGGGGCGGTCACGACCAGGGCCCGCATCTGATTGACGGCCGAGGTGCGGTCCCGGGTGGCGGAGCGGCGCACCAGTCGGAGCGCCCGAATGGCCTCTACGCTGCCTGTTGCCGGTCAAGCTCCGAGCAGCACTGCGGGGATGACGGCAATGCCGTCGGGTCGGCGGTACGCATGGACGCCAGCGGTAATGACAGCGGCGTCGAGAAGATCCTCGCCTAATTGCTCCCGAAGCCAGAGTAGGTCACGTACGTCCGTCGGTTCCGGAACGCCGTCAAGCTTCACCTCGAGCGCCACGACCCGTTGGTCGCGGCGCTGGATGATGAGGTCGACCTCATGGTTCCCATCTCGGGTCCGGAGGTGGTGAACGGTGGCCTCGTTCGCCTGGGCATAGACCCGGGCACTCAAGGTCACAAGCGACTCGAACAGTGCCCCCAGGAGTGTCCCGTCGCGGGGGATGTCGGGCCCGGCGCTCTGCCCCCGCAACAAGGCGCCGGCGTCCACGCCGACAAGGTGGGCGGCCAGAGCAGGGTCGGCAAGGTGATGCTTTGGACCTTGCGTGAGCCTACGCAGGTGGTTGCGGTTCGGCACCCATCCCGGAACCGGGTCAAGTAGCCATAGCTGGGAGAGGACGTCTCGGTAAGCAGTCGTCGTGGTTTTGGCTGGCTTAGCGGTCTCCCCTGCCGTGGCTGCATCGAGGAGCGAGTTGTAACTGGTCGTCGTCGCTGTGGCCGCGGCGTACGCGGACAGCCAGGCGTGCAACGTGGCGGGACGGCGCACCCGCAGGCCTTGCTCGGGGAAGTCGCGTTCGACGACGCGGGCGAGGTAGCTATCGATCTGGGCTCGCCGTGCCCTTTCCGCCAGCGGCCGGATGCCGGGGAACCCCGAAGCGAGGATCTCCTCGACGTAGTCGTGCACCGCCATGTCGCTCTTCCCACTGATTGCCGGTCGCTCGCCGGCGAGCATGGCACCCAGTCCGACGGCTGGCTCTGCCAGACCGCGCTCGGCCAGGCTGAGGGGGCGCATCCGGAGTCGGACGATGCGTCCGGCGCCCGAATGCGCGGGCGTATCGGTGGGCTCGGCGCTGCCGGTAAGGAGGAACCGGCCTGGAGGAGCCCCGTCGTCAACTCGCCGGCGGACGACATCCCAGATGGGCGGGTGGCGCTGCCACTCGTCTATCAGGACCGTGCCGTCGGCGGTGTCGATCATCGAGGGATCTGCGATCAGGACCTCGCGTTGGCCCGGGTCGTCCAACTCGAAGACGGTGTCAGCTCGCCGGGCCGCCGTCGCCGTCTTGCCGACACCCCGGGCGCCTTCGAGCGCCAAGGCCGGCAGATCTCCCATCAGGGTGTCGAGTTCCTCGTCAGCGATGCGGCGCTGGTACTCCACGCCTCGCACTATACGACTTGCCGGGCTTCTACACTACCGTTTGCCGCCATTCTGAGCTACCATTTGCCAGGATGTACACTCCCGTTTGCCGGATCCGTTCGGCGCGCAAGGGGAGGACCGTCTCCCAACTCGCGCACGATGCCTCGAACGGCTGCTCGGGGTTGACGGGAGCAGCCCGGTATCGAGAGGTTCTAGACCTGAGGCTGCCACACAGCCCTCTCTACCTGGACCTTGCTAGATGTCGTAGTAGAGCATGAGGGCTCTGAGGGCTCAGACTCGTAGTGAGCAGTGTGCAGAAGTGCTGGTCAGGCGATCGAGACACGGTCCTTGTGTGCAACAGTTGGCAGGACTAGACGGCAGTTCTAGACGCGAACCTAGACGCGAAATGTCGTAGTTCTTTCCGCCAGTAAATCTTGACCCGATTTTGGACGAAGACTTGGCCGTCCTAGACGCGGACCTAGACGCGGACCCTTAAATCAACGGGTATCTGTGACCCCAGATCGGCAGCAAACGACACGCCCGAGCCTGGTCACGATCGTTCGGAGAAGTTCACTCACGTCCGCGACCAGGGAATCCGAGCGCCGAAAGCACGCCCAATCCTAGAGGGCCACCCCCAGAGTGACTCCGAAAGCAACGAACCATGTTGCCCTTCGGTCGATGCTTCCACGGCCAAAAGGACGACGATTGCACCGGCCGCGAGAAGTTGGAGCGTTCTGATCTGGTCCAGTTCCTTAACGACTGCTGACCTCTCGGGCTCCGGGAGGCTTTCGACGCTCGAGAATTTTCGACCGTAGGCCGGCACCTTCGGTCGAGTGCCGTCGTCACCCCAGCATCTTGGCTGACGGT
Organism: Acidimicrobiales bacterium; assembly: GCA_035531755.1. Taxonomy (NCBI): domain Bacteria; kingdom Bacillati; phylum Actinomycetota; class Acidimicrobiia; order Acidimicrobiales; species Acidimicrobiales bacterium. Next base: position 60,505 of record DATKSK010000041.1, read on the forward strand.
GCCCGCTGGGAGTTTGATGATCGGATCTTCCTGAGGAGAGGCTTCATGTAGGGAGAGCGCCCTGCCTACGGCTGACGGACCGGCGGCGTGGTCCGGTCGCGCCATGGCCTCCTGGTCGGCCGTCTCTCAAAGGAGGCGGTCATGAACCCCATCGAGACAGCAGCCCACGACTACCTGGAGTGGATGGAGGTCCACAACTACGCGACGACTACGATCGCGTGCCGGAGTCGGTACCTCGCCTACTTCTTCGCCTTCGCCCACCAGCATGACGTCGACGAGGCGAAAGAGGTGACCTTGGAGCTGCTCCTCGGATACCAACACACCTTGTTCGCCCACCGCAAGCGTGATGGCGAGCCCCTTTCCTTCGGCACCCAGGCCCAGCGCCTGGTCCCCGTGGCCCAGTTCTTCTCCTGGCTGCGCCGTGAGCACCGCATCGTGACCAATCCTGCCGCCGACCTCCTGATGCCCCGGCCCGACCGACGCCTTCCTGAGGCCACCTTGAGCGCCTCGGAGATGGCCGCCCTCCTGAGTGCCCCAGACGTCTCCAAGCCCCTTGGCCTGCGAGATCGAGCCGTGTTGGAGGTCTTCTACTCGTGTGCGCTTCGCCGAGGTGAGCTCATCTCGCTGTGGTTTCGGGATGTGGACTTCGAGCGCAGCACCATCTTCGTGCGCCGGGGGAAGGGCGCCAAGGACCGCTACGTGCCCATCGGGGAACGGGCTCTGTTCTGGGTGCGCCTTTACACCGAGATCGTCCGACCCGGATTCGTGACGTCCCGATTCCCTGACCAGCTGTTTCTATCCTCCGCGGGCACGCCACTATGTCCGGACTGGCTGTGTCGGAAGGTCCGGACGTACTTGGCACAAGCGGGCATCTCCAAGCGCGGCAGCTGCCACCTCTTGCGCCACACCGTGGCTACCCTCATGCTCGAGGGTGGGGCAGACATCCGCTACGTGGCCGAGATGCTCGGCCACTCGCGCCTCGAGACGACGCAGCGTTACACCCGAGTGAGCATCGACCGTCTACGGGCCGTTCACGCCGCCTGCCACCCGGCGACGGGGCTCAGTGTCGCCATGGCCTCGGAACTCTGTGGTGCCCTCCCCAACGCCCGCAGCGCCATCGCCGCCAGCAGGGCAACATCCGGGGCGAGGAAGCAGGCATGATGGTCCCGTGGTGGGCCAGACGGCGCTCTGTGGCAGAAACGCCCGGGCCGGTAGCGCCCAGGCCGACGGCGCCCGTCAACGGGGCCAGCAGGGGTGTCGGAACGATTCCCCGCGGGGCTTATTTGGAGGCGCCTTAGTCCGCCGCTACTACGACCCGTCGACTGGGCAGTTCCTGAGCGTTGATCCAGCGGCCTCGATGACTGGGACGCCGTATGCCTTCACGGGCGGCGATCCCGTGAACGGCAACGACCCGAGCGGGCTATGCGTCGACGTGAACAATCAGTACACGCCCGGACGTTGTGGTACAGCACAGGTCGCAGCATTGGACCGGGCAGCCACTCAGGCAAGGGCAGCCGGAGTTGCAACAGGCTGCTCGAACATTGTCTCGTGTGCCGTGCAGGCGGATGCTGGCTTTGTCGCACAACATGCCTCGACTTTGTCGACGATCGCCTCTGGCCTTGCAACTGTGGCGTATGCCACGTGTGCATTTAGTGGAGGTATCGGATGTGGAGCGGGATTGGCGCTGTCAGCTGCTTCAACGGCATTGTCAGGGATCAACGCCTACCGATCCTGTTTTGGCGGCGCTGGCGACTGCACCACGGCTGCGATCGGCTTCGGGATTAGCGTTGTCGCCACTGGCGCTGGCGCTTTCTTGCAAGGTGCTGCTTCGAGTGCCCTCAATGCGGCGAACGCGTACGCTCGAGATATCTACGAGGCGCGACAAGCGGGTGTCATTGGTGCATCCACCAACGGAGTGTCGTTCTTGTTTGGACTCGCTAGTTCCGTCTTCGGGGGGTGTGGGAATTCATGAAGCGACGGCCATTTGGTGATCTGACGACTTCGAGGCGACTGGGCCTGTTGATGGCAGTGCTCGCGATCGGCTGGCTAGTTGCTGGAATCGTTGGGCTCGCGAAAGAGCAAGGTGGACTAGCCGGATTTGGGCTCGGCCTCTTTGTATTCTTCGGAATTTGCGCTTGGTGGCTGTCGCCGGCACGCATCACAAGGCGCGGTGACAAACTTCGCGGATCTTAAGTACGCGTCCCGCGAAATGGTCTCAGCAGTCCCGCGAACACAAGCCAATATGAGATGAGATCGGCGTTCGCAAGCTTACTGGCCAGGTGGGCGGGTCGTAGTAGCCGCCTACCAGGTTGAAGTTTCCGGGTCTGAGTTGATGTAAGAACCGCAATTCCGTGGTAGACGCCGACCTTACCCGGGCCCACCATGCATCCGAACACCCGAATGAGCCGATCGACTACTGTAAGACTCCGCCACAGCGGCCAGAAAGTGTGCGGCGAGGTCCTGGTAGGCGGCTACTA